>JAJYDD010000172.1 GCA_021777795.1 Pseudomonadota bacterium
GCGCGACGGTGACGGGACTGCGCCGGGCGCCCAGCGGCTGGCGGGTCGTGACGGCGGAAGGCGAGCGCTTCGCGGCGAAAATCGCGGTCATAGCCGCCACCCATCCGGCGCCCGCTCTGCCGCCCGGCCTCGCCGCGCTCGGCGCCGATCCTGGCCCGATTCGCGATCCCCTCGCCGAGCAGGCGTTGGCCCCGATCGGCGCGCACGAGCGCGTGCTGATCGTCGGCGCGGGGCTGACGGCGGCCGACATCGTCGCCGGGCTCGACGCGCGCGGCCATCGCGGGCCGATCACGATGATCTCGCGCCGGGGCCTGCGCTCGCGCAGCCACCCGCCGGCGCCGGCGCCCGCCGAGGGCGATTTTGCCGATGTCAGAACCGCGACCGCGCTGCTGGCGCGCATCCGCGCGGCGCTGGCGGCGGCTGAGGCCGGCGGCCGAAGCTGGCATGGCGTGGTCGAGGCGCTGCGTCTGCAAGGCGGCGACATCTGGGGCGCGCTGGCCCCCGAGGCGCGCCGCCGCATCGTGCGCCATCTGCGGCCGTACTGGGACGCGCACCGCTTCCGCCTCGCGCCGCAACTCGACGCGCTCATCGCCGCCAAGCTCGCCGACGGCTCGCTGACGCTGCGCAAGGGGCGGCTCGCGGCGGCGCGGCGCGAGGGGCCGGCGCTCTCGGTGGACATCCACGGCGCGGCGGAGAGTTTCGACCGCATCCTCATCGCCACCGGACCGGCGCCGGACATCCTGGGTTCGCAGCCTTTGCTCATCGAACTCGCGGCGGCGGGCGCGCTTTGCCCCGACCCATCGGGCCTGGGCGTGGCGACGTCCCTGCGCGGCCGCGCGATCGGCGCGGATGGCGCGCCCGATCCCACGCTGTTTATCGCCGGGCCGCTGGCGCGCGGCGCCTTCGGCGAGCTGATGGGCCTGCCGAATGTGGCGATCTACGCGCGATTCCTGGCCGAGGAGATCACGGCGGCGCTATTGCCTTCGCCATAGGGGCGCCGCTTCGACGCCGACGCTCGCCCCGCGAAGAACAGGGAGAGGCGGAATGCCGAGCCGCGGCGCTAGGCGCCTGAGCCGAAAAACCGGTTCGGCGGCCGCTTGAGGCCGAGATTGTCGCGCAAGGTCGGCCCCTCGTATTCGCGCCGGAACAGCCCGCGCTTTTGCAACTCTGGCACGATCCCAGTGATGAAATCCTCCAGCCCCTCGGGCACCGAGGGGAACATGACGTTGAAGCCGTCACATCCGCGCTCGACGAACCATTGCTCCATCTGGTCGGCGACCGTCTTGACCGAGCCGACGAAGCCAAGGCCGGCGTAACCGCCGAGGCGCTGGGCAAGCTGGCGCACCGTCAGTCCCTCGCGCTGGGCCAAAGCCACGGCGCGGGCGCGGCCGGACTGGCTCTGGTTCGTTTCGGGGATCTCCGGCAATGGCCCGTCGGGATCGAACTTGGAGGCGTCGATGCCGAGCGCGATCGACAGCGAGGCGATGGCGCTCTGCTCATGCACGAGGCTATCGAGCTTGAACCGCTTCTCGCGCGCCTCGTCGTCGCTATCGCCGACGACGACGAAGGCGCCGGGCAGGATCTTCAGCGAGTCCGGGTCGCGACCGGCCTTTTCGGCGCGGCCCTTCACGTCGCGGTAAAAAGCCTGATCGTCGGCGAGCCGGCCGCCGGCGGCGAACACCACCTCGGCCGTCTCGGCCGCGAGCTGGCGGCCCGCCTCCGAGGCGCCGGCCTGCACGATCACCGGCCAGCCTTGCACCGGCCGGGCGATGTTGAGCGGCCCACGCACCGAGAGATAGCGCCCCTTGTGGTTGAGCACATGCATCTTCTCGGGATCGAAGAACAGGCCGCTTTCGACGTCGCGCACGAAGGCGTCGTCGGCGAAGGAATCCCACAGGCCCGTCACCACCTCGTAATATTCGCGGGCGCGGGCGTAGCGCTCGTCATGCTCCATCTGATCGTCGAGGCCGAAATTGAGCGCGGCGTCGGGGTTGGAGGTGGTGACGATGTTCCAGCCCGCCCGGCCGGCGCTGATATGGTCGAGCGAGGCGAAGCGGCGCGCGATCATGTAGGCGGGCTCGAAGGTGGTGGAGGCGGTGGCGATGAGGCCGAGGCGCTTGGTCTGCACCGCCAGCGCCGGCAGCAGCGTCAGTGGATCGAAAGAGGTGACGGTGTGGCTGCGCTTCAGCGCCTCGACCGGCATGTTGAGCACGGCCAGGTGGTCGGCCATGAAGAAGGCGTCGAATTTCGCGTCTTCAAGCCTTTGGGCGAAATGGGAGAGATGGGCGAAATTGAAATTGGCGTCCGGGAACGCGCCGGGGTAGCGCCAGGCGCCGGTATGGATCGTCGTCGGCCGCATGAAGGCGCCGAGTTTCATTTGACGCGACATCGACGTCTCCTCTTCAGCCCCGCACTAAGCAGGATTTCCAAAAAGTGGCCACCGGTTTTTGGACAAAAATCCTGCAAAAACAAAAGACTCTAAGCAGACTTTCGTTAGCCTTCCAACGAAAGTCTGCTTAGACGCGGCGCCCTGACATAGGGCGCGGCGGCGCGGGCGGGAAGAGGCCGGCTCAGGCGCCGCGCTTGATGACAAAACTATAGGTCGCCCCGTCCTGGCTCGATTCGACAAGCTCGTGGCCGGCGCTGCGGCAGAAGTCGGGGAAGTCCTCGACCGACACGGGATCGGTGGCGAGCACGCGCAAGGCGCCGCCGGGCGCCAATTCCCGCAGCGCCCTCTGCGCCTTCAGAATCGGCATCGGGCAATTGAGACCCCTGGCGTCGAGCAGGGCGTCGGCCATCGATAAACTCCGAGAGGTGCAGACAAAGACTTCCGATTTCAGCGCGGGCTCAATATAGGTCGCCGCGCCTATAGGCCATAACGCAGGCCGCCGACAGCCCGACCTCATCTGCGTCGCAATGTCGCGCGCGGCGACGTGCATTGACACGCTAGCTTGCGCAGGCTCAATGCCCTGAAGCCCCCGGCGCTGCATCTGCAAGCGCGCGCGTCATCCATCGGCGACGCCCGATCCGGGACGCGCGTCTGGACAAAGGGCAGGCCATGGCGACGAAAAAGGCTTCGATATGATTGATCCGACCTTCGTCGAACTATCGCGATGGCAATTCGCGATCACCGCGATGTATCACTTCCTGTTCGTGCCGCTGACGCTCGGGCTCTCCTGGCTGCTCGTCATCATGGAGACCGTCTATGTGATGACCGGCAAGCCGATCTACAAAGACATGACCCGCTTCTGGGGCAAACTGTTCGGCATCAATTTCGCGCTCGGCGTCACCACCGGGCTGACGATGGAGTTCCAGTTCGGCACCAACTGGTCCTATTATTCCCACTATGTCGGCGACGTGTTCGGCGCGCCGCTGGCCATCGAAGGCTTGATGGCGTTCTTTCTGGAATCGACCTTCGTCGGCCTGTTCTTCCTGGGCTGGGATAAGTTGACGCGGCGTCAGCATTTGGCGGCGACGTTTTTCACCGCGCTCGGCTCCAATCTGTCGGCGCTATGGATCCTCATCGCCAACGGCTGGATGCAGAACCCCGTCGGCTCCGTGTTCGCGCCCGAGACGATGCGGATGGAGATGCAAAGCTTCTCAGCCGTGTTCTTCAATCCCGTCGCGCAGGTCAAGTTCGTTCACACGGTCGCGGCGGGTTATGTCACCGCTTCCATGTTCGTTCTGGGAATTTCTGCTTGGTACATCCTCAACAAGCGTGATCTGCCGTTCGCGCGTCGCTCCTTCGCGGTCGCGGCAGGCTTCGGCCTCGCCTCCGCGCTGTCGGTCATCGTGCTCGGCGACGCCAGCGGCTACGAGCTTGGCGACGTGCAGAAGGTCAAGCTCGCCGCGATCGAGGCGGACTGGAAGACCGAGGCGCCGCCAGCCAGCTTCACGTTGTTCGGCATCCCCTCGCAGGCCAACAAGGAAACCTATCTGCAAATCAAACTGCCCTGGATGCTGGGCCTGATCGCGACGCGCTCGCTGGATACGCCGGTCGTCGGCCTCGACGATCTCGAATCCAAATTCGAGGGCCGCATCCAGTCCGGAATCATCGGTTATGGCGCGTTGTCCAAGATTCGCGGCGGCGACAAATCGCCCGAAACACGCGCGCTGTTCGACGCCCATGTCCACGATATCGGCTATGGGCTGTTGCTCAAGCAATTCGTCGACGACCCCGCCAAGGCGACGCCGGATCAGATCAAACAGGCCGCCGAAGGCACGATCCCCGAGGTCTGGCCGCTGTTCTTCGCCTTCCGGCTTATGGTCGGCTTCGGCTTCACGATGCTGTTCATCTTCGCCGCCGGCTTCTGGCTCAACGCCCGCAAGCGCCTGGAGCAGAACCGCTGGCTGCTGTGGCTTGCCTTCGCGGCGATCCCGCTGCCGTGGCTGGCTTGCGAGTTCGGCTGGTTCGTGTCCGAATTCGGCCGCCAGCCCTGGGCGATCGGCGAGGTGCTGCCGACATTCCTGGCGACGTCGAGCCTCACGTCGGGCGATCTCATCTTCTCGCTCGTCAGCTTCGTGCTGATTTACACCGCCCTGCTCGTCATCGAACTTTATCTGATGATCAAATACGCGCGGCTCGGCCCCAGCGCGCTCGGCCTCGGCTTCTATCATTACGAGACGGGCGCGGCCCCCGTCGCCGCTGAATGAGGGTTCCGTCATGCTCGATTATGCGACATTGAAACTGGCCTGGTGGGTGCTGATCGGCGCATTGCTGATCGGCTTCGCCATCACCGACGGCATGGACATGGGCGTCGGCTCGCTGCTGCCGTTCATCGCCCGCGACGATGGCGATCGTCGTGTCGTCATCAACACCGTCGGCCCGCATTGGGACGGCAACCAGGTCTGGTTCATCACCGCGGGCGGCGCGCTGTTCGCCGCCTGGCCGATGGTCTATTCCGCCGCCTTCTCCGGCTTCTATATGGCGATGCTGCTGGTGCTGTTCGCCATGTTCCTGCGTCCCGTCGGCTTCGATTATCGCTCCAAGATCGACGATCCCCGCTGGCGCAACGCCTGGGACTGGGGCCTGTTCGTCGGCGGCGTCGTGCCAGCGCTGATCTTCGGCGTCGCCTTCGGCAATCTGTTGCAGGGCGTGCCGTTCAAGCTCGACGACATCTTGCGCGCTCATTATCAGGGCTCGCTGCTCGGAGCGCTGCTGCCGCTGCTCAACCCGTTCGCGCTGCTCTCCGGCCTCATCAGCGTCGGCATGCTGGTCACGCATGGCGCGGTGTGGCTGCAAATGCGCGCCGGCGATCCCGTGGCGAGCCGCGCGCGCTGGATCGCGGCGGCGCTCGGCCCGCTGGTGGCGCTCGCCTTCGCCGGCGCCGGCTATTGGATGTGGCTGCATATCGACGGCTTCCGCATTGTTAGCGGGCCTGCGCACGATGCGCTGCCCAATCCGCTCGGCAAGCAGGTGGTGCGCGCCGCGCACGCCTGGTTCGACAATTACCAGGCGATGCCGATCGCCTGGGCGGTTCCCATCGTCGGCCTCGCCGGCCCGGTTCTCGCCGCGCTTTTGTCGCTGGCGCGGCGCCCGGGGCTGGCTTTCGTCGCCAGCGCGCTGGGGCTGGCCGGGATCATCGGTTCGGCGGGCGTGTCGATGTTTCCCTTCGTCATGCCGTCGAGCCTCGATCCCAATTCGAGCCTGACGCTTTGGGACGGCTGCTCCAGCCAACTGACCCTGACGGTGATGCTGGTCGCGGTCCTCATCCTGCTGCCGGTCGTGCTCGCCTACACCGTCTGGTGCTATGTCCACATGTGGGGCCGCGTGACGACGCAGGACATCGCCGCGCAATCGCATTCGGCTTATTGAGGAGGACGCCATGTGGTATTTCGCCTGGCTGCTGGGCGTCGTCGCCGCGGCGGCGTTCGGGGTCATCAATGTGATGTGGTATGAGTTCCAGGACGAGTTGGAGCGCAACGGCGTGCTCGACGTGAGACAGCCGCTGACGCCGCGCGAGTGACCCTTGAAGGATAAGGTTCAGGAGGCCGGCCGCCGGCTGCTGCGGGATGTCTCGCGGCCGGTGGCGCGCTGGACGGCCGCCGCCTCGGCGACGGCGGCGGCGCGGGGGCTGGCGACGATTGGCTTTGCCTGGCTCGTCTCCGGCGCCCTTGCCGGTTTCGTGCTGCCGCATCCCGGCCAGAGCCCGCTGTCGCATCTGCTGATCGGGCTGGCGGCGCTGGCGCTGCTGCGCGCCCTGCTGCTGGCGCTGTCGCAGCGCTTGGCCGCCCGCGCATCTGAGACCGCGCGGCGGGCGTTGTTCGGCCAGTTGCTCGCCCGCATCGAGGCGCTCGGCCCGGCGCGGCTTGCCGGCCGCTCGACCGGCGATCTCGTCACCCGGCTGACCGACGGCGTCGAGGCGCTCGACCCCTATTGGCGGCGCTATGCGCCGGCCGCCGCGCTGGCGGCGGCGCAACCCGTGGCCGCGCTCGTCGTCGTCGCGCCGCTGGATTGGATTTCGGCGGCGATCCTGGCCGCCTCGCTGCCGCTGCTCATGGCCGCGATGATCTTGGCGGGCGTCACCGCGCAGGCGGCCGCCGACCGGCAATGGCGCACGCTGACGCGGCTCGGCGGCCAGTTGCTCGACGCCATCCAGGGCCTGACCGACATCGCGCTGTTCAACGCGGCGCGGCGCGAGGCGGCGGCCGTCCGTCGCGCGGCTGACGCCTATGGGCGCGAGACGATGGGCGTGCTGCGGCTCGCCTTCCTGTCGTCGCTGGCGCTGGAATTCTTCGCCACCGTCGCCATCGCATTGCTCGCCATCTCCATCGGCTTCCGGCTGATGTGGGGGCAGATGGATTTCCGCATCGGACTGTTCGTGCTGATGGCGGCGCCGGAGGTCTATGCGCCGATCCGCGCGCTCGGCGCCGAGCGTCACGCGCGCATGGAGGCGCTGGCCGCCGCCGAGGGCCTCGCCGACCTCATCGACGCCCGCGCGCCCACAGCCGGCGCGCGCAAGCTCACCGTCGGCGCGCCGGGGACGATCCGCTTCGAGCATGTCGGCTATTCCCGTGCGGGCTTTTCGCTGCACGATGTCGATCTCGAAATCCGCGCCGGCGAGCGCGTCGCCATCGTCGGTCCCAGCGGCGCCGGCAAGAGCACGCTGCTGGCGCTGCTGCTTGGCTTCCTGGCGCCCACTTCCGGCCGCATCCTCGTCGATGGCGTCCCGCTCGCCGAGTTGGATCTCGCCGATTGGCGCCGGCGCATCGCCTATCTGCCGCAGCGCGCCCATGTGTTCGACGCCGACATCGCCGACAATGTCGCGATGGGCCGGCCGGGCGATATCGACGCCGCCTTGGAGGCGGCGGGCCTCGCCGGCGTGATCGCCGCTTTGCCGGAAGGCCGCCGCACGCGGCTGGCCGAGAACGGCAAGGGCCTTTCGGGCGGCGAGATCCAGCGGCTGGCGCTGGCGCGCGCCTATCTCGGCGGCGGGGCGGTGATCGTCGCCGACGAGCCGACCGCGCATCTCGACGCCGCCGTCGAAGCCGCGCTCCTGAAGCGTCTGGAGGCTTTCGCGCGCGGGCGCACGCTCGTCATGGTCGCGCATCGCCCGGCCAGTCTCGGAATCGCCGATCGCGTCATCGCGCTGAAGGACGGCCGCATCGTCTCCGACGCTCCCGCGCGCGAGGCTGTGTCATGAAGGGCGAACTCTGGGGTCTCGCGCGGCCTTATCTCGGCTGGATCGCGCTTTCCGTGCTCGCCGCCGTCGTGGCGGCGCTCGCCGGGGCGGGGCTGATGGCGGTCTCGGGCGGCTTCATCGCGGCAATGGCGGTCGCTGGCGCCGCAGGCCACGAGATGAACTATTACACGCCCTCGGCCCTGGTGCGGCTGTTCGCGATCCTGCGCACCGGGGCGCGCTATGGCGAGCGCGTGCTCGGCCATGAGGCGACGCTGCGCATCGTTGCGGAAGCCCGCGCCTGGCTGTTCGCGCGGCTTGCCCCGCTGGCGCCCGGCGGCCTCGACGACCTGCGCTCGGGCGAGGCGCTGGCGCGGCTGAAGACCGACATCGACAAGTTGGAGACCGCCTTCCTGCGGGTCGCGGCGCCTATGGCGACGACGGCGATCTCGACCCTGGTCATCGCCGCCGTCATCGCGCGCTACGATGGGGCGCTGGCGGGGCTGTTCCTGGCGCTGGCGCTGGCGGCGGGCGCCCTCCTGCCGCTCGCGCTGCTCAGCCCGCTGCGCCGCGCGGCCGAAGCGCGCGCGCGGCTCGACGGCGAGCGGCGGGCCGCGCTGGTCGATGCG
>JAJYDD010000173.1 GCA_021777795.1 Pseudomonadota bacterium
TCGATCATGGCGAACCGGCCGGATGCGAGCGCGAAGCGCTGACGGTATGATCCGGCGACGTACTCGCCGGAGGCGGCCTGGTTGAAGGTCTGGCCCGTCTCGGCCGCAAGCCGCTCGCCCAAGGCTTCGACTTCCCGACGGCGGAGCGTGCCGATCAGGCCCTGGGAGAAGGTGATGCCCCGCGCCTGTCGCTCGGCCAGCCCCTGCTCGATGAGCTGGTCGGCCCGCCGCTCCAGCGCATCGCGGACCTCGGCGCCGAAGCCCGTCTGGCTAAGGTCGACCGGATCACGCGAGACCGCTTGGCGGTCGAGCCAAGTCGCGCCGCTGGCCGTCACCTGATCCTCGATGGCGAGGTCCGACCGCACGGCGAGCGCGACGCGGCGACGCCCTTGCGCGTCGTCGAACTTCCTCAGCTCGACGATCGAGCCGGGCGCGCTGTCGCCGGTGGCGTCGAGGTCGGGGAATTTGATGTGGTGGGTGCGGCCGTCGACGCCGTCGATGACGGCATAGGCGGTGCCTTTCAACTCGTCGTCGAGGCCTCGATCGACCAGCCGGCCGATGACGGGCACGTCGAGGCTCTCGCCGGCGAGCACATAGCTCCCGGCCGCGCGCTCGATGCCGTGCTCTCGCAAGCCCCGATGAATCCGCTTGATGATGTCGCCGCGCTCGCCGAGTTCACGGAGCGTGGTCTCGGCCGCCTCGTCCATCGTCCACTGGCCGGCTCCGATCTGGTGAGCGAGACCGAGGCTCTCCAGATGCCGCAGGCGGCCGACCTTCAGTGAATGGAACGGGTCCGGCTCCTGGCCCGGAGAGGGCGCAACGTCGATGACGCCATGTCGGCCGCCGTCACGGACGAGCTGCCGGTCTAGCTGGGTCCAGCGCTCGGCCTCGACCTGACGCTCGAGCGCCTGGTGGATCTCGAGATCGCTACGCAACCCCAGCTCCCGCGTGACCAGGTCCTGGGCGCGGGCGCGCATCCCTTCCTTGATGTAGTCGCGGGAGATGACGAGGTCCTGGCCGTCCTCGGCGACGCCGCGCACGATGATGTGGACGTGCGGGTGCTGCGTGTTCCAGTGATCGACGGCGACCCAATCGAGCTTGGTGCCGAGGTCCTTCTCCATCTGGCCGACCAGCTCGCGGGCATAACCCTTGAGGTCGGCCATCTCCGGCGCGTCCTCGGGTGAGACGATGAAGCGGAAGTGATGGCGATCCTTCTCGCACCGCCCGGCGAAGGCCTGGGGGTCGGCGTCCTCGGTTTCGGGGCCGAACAGCCGCGCCTTCTCCCCGTCCCGGGTGACGCCCTCGCGCCGGAGGTAGCCGAGATGAGCGCCGAGCGGCGCGGAGCGCGCGGTGTGGCGGACGACGCGCGCCTTGACCGTCACCAGGCGCGAGCGGCCGGTGAGCAGATGGTTCGCCCGGACGGCGGCGACACGGCCGCGGCCGAAGGTCGAGCGGCTGGAGCTTCTGAGCAGACCTTGCCGCGATACGCCGCCGCCGGCGCGCTGGGCGGCGGCGAGCGCCTGGGCGATGAACGGCTTGGCGCGCTGACTGCGCGAAGAGCGGATGCGGCCTGGCCGGGGTTGGAAGTCGTTCTCCTCAGCCATCGCCGGCCCCGGCAATGTGCGAAAAACAGAGGATGGGCAATGCGTTGACGGCGCCGCGCACCTTGCGCGCCGGGGCCGCACGTTGCGCGATCGACGAGAAACACAAGCAAAAACAACCGACCGACAGAGCCGCACCTTGCGGCCTTTTATCTAGCCCTCGGTCGGTTGGTTTCTGCACGCCTCCACTGTCCGCCCTTCCTTCTTCCTGGAAGAACGCTGCGCCGCGCCTGCCTGCGAAATTGCGATCGAAAGCCGGGATGTAGCCTCTGGGGACGTCGAAAGGGGCCAAGCCGACACGGAAAGCACGAGCTAACCGAGGCGACGTGGCGGCACGACAGCGGAGGCGCAGCGCGATCATGGCTTCGGCCCTGCCGACGAAACGTGGACGAACAGGCCCTCGGATTGGGGCGCGATGGCTGACACATCACGCACCGCTAACGCAGCCGGACTGTCGCTTGGCGGCGTTTTGGGCGTCGCTCGATCGATCGGTTCAGCGCTTGCAGACCGCGTGATGAAGAGCGGCGCTTGTGTCCAGGACGACGGATCGGAGGCCGCCACGAGGACAGGCCCATCGGTCGCGCCGTCCCCGACAAAAGGGACAAGTGCAGCAACGTAAGCGACGGTTTCCGGCGGCAGCGGACGATGCCCGTCGCGATAATCCTCGTATCGCCCGGGTCCCGCATTGTACGCCGCTAGGAAGCCGGGCGATCCATAGCGGTCGTGCATCTCGCGCAGGAAGGCCGCGCCCGCCAGGATGTTATCGCGAGCGTTGAAGGGATCGCGCCCGAGGTCGTAGCGAGCGCGAAGCGCAGCCCACGTCTCGGGCATGAGCTGCATCAGCCCCATCGCGCCTTTGGGCGAGACGGCGTGGGGATCGCCGCGACTCTCGATGCGCATGATCGCCCGTATCCATGCGGCCGGAATGGCGAAGCGTTGAGCAGCTTCGGCGATCAGGTCCGCATAGGAATCGCTCGCCGATCGCGCCGCCATCGGCGCCGCCTGCGCGTGGACGGCGACAGCGGGCATGCTGAGCGCCGTCATGCTGGCGAGCAGAAGAAGCGCGCGCCGCATGCGATCAGCCTCGATCGCCGCGCTTCGGCGGGCGGTTCCAGTTCAGCACCCAGGCGGATTTGTCGTCGCCCGACTGGAACAGGTTGGCGCGGATCGGGTGCGCGAGCGCGGGATCGTCTATGACGAGGGAAACGTACTCGCCCGCCTTCTCGCCGGTGCGCTTCCAGCCCGCCCCGACCTCCGGACCGTCGCCGTCGCCCATGTGGATGCGATAGTCGGGCGCATTCTCCGCATCGGAGGATTCGGCCGGAACGAGGGAAAGGTCTCGGTAGAAGAAGAGCGTCTGGATGCGCCCGGTGAAGCCGGATTTGTCTCGGGTGAACTGACCAATCTGCGCCATGGGAAACCTCCGTTGTTGGCGGGTTGAGAAGCGGATCAATCGGTGGCGGCGCGCCACACGAAGCGGCCGTCACCGGCCTCGTCGGTCCACAGGGGCACGGCGCGGGCGACAATCGCGGTGGTGGGAAGCGGGCCGAAATAGCGTCCGTCCAGGCTGTCCGGGACGGTCGGGTTCATGAGGAAGACTTCGCTGGGGCCGAGCGTGTGGCAGCCGCTCCAGCGCGGCAGCGGGCGGCCGAGGTGATCGCGCTCACGCGCCGCGCCGACAGCGATGTGATCGACGGTGATGGAGTCGCCTGTGCGACACACCGTCTGTCCAGGCAGCGCCATCACATGCTTCAGCAGCGGCACGCCCTTGGGCAGGAAGCCGCCATCGGCGAGGTAGCTGGCAATCGGTTCGGGGGCGCGCACGGCGAGCAGTTCGAGCGCGCGGAGCTGCCCGGCCGGCCGGAGCGCGTAAAGCCCGGTCGGCGTGCTCGCGGTCGCGTTCCAAATCAGGCGCGGCGCTGGATGGACGAAGACCAAGCCGATGAAGACGAGCATGGCGAAATACGTCGTCATGACGTAGCCGAAGCGGGTCATAGCGTGACGCTCCTGCGCTTGAGCCAAGCGGCGTGCTGATCGCGCGTGTAGGAGCGCGGCTCATGGCCGGCGGCGAGACGGTTGTGGAGGTGGCACCAGTATTCGGGGGCCGCGTCGGCTGGATCGAGATCGAGCGCCTCGATCGCGTCGATCGCCTGCAGCACGCGCTCGACCTTCGGCCAGCTATCGACGCGCAGCAGGATTTCGCCACCAGGGCGCACGAAAGGCAGCGTCTGGAAGCGTGCGCCAGGCTCGACGGCGCGCACGATGTCCATGCGCGAGACGACGGTGCCGTAGTCGTTCGACGCCCAGCGCACAAACGCGAAAATGCTGCCTGGCTTGAAGCTCGAGATGCTGCGGCGGCGATCGAGGATCTTCTCCTCGGCACGTCGGCCGAAGCGTAGCCAGTGCTCGATCTTCTTCTCGATCCAGGTCAACTCGACATGCGTGAGTGCGACGGTACGCCGATGCGATGGCGGCACGATGCGCGGCGACGGCTCGTTGTCGTTCATGAGGTCTCTCCGGGATCGGCGGGGAATTCGCGCGCCAGGAGGTTGCGCAGCATGTCGGCGACGGTGATCCCACGCCGGAAAGCGGCGACCTTGATGCGGCCGCGCAGCGCCGGCGTGACGTCGATCGTCAACCGGGCGGTGAAGGCCGCAGCTTCGTCCGCGCGCCGGGCGGGCGCATCAGGCGTCTTGATCCAGCTCTCGGCGTCGCCGGGCCGGGATGCGAAGCTGCGCCGGTTGGAGCGCTCGGTCATGGCGCGATCCTCGCCACTTCGACGGCGAGCGCGGCGATCTCGCGGGCCGCGGCGCTCTGCTCGGCAAGTTCGAAGACAAGCCGGCCGGACTGTGCGGCGTCAGCGAAGATGACGCGCTGGCCGATGGTGCTGGAGAGCACCGGCGGATCGTGATCGGCGAGCGTCTCCGCCGTTTCCCGGGCGATCACCGTGCGCGCGGCGCAGCGGTTCAACACGAAACGCGCGGCGAGTTGCGGACGATAGATGCGCGCCTCGCGAAGCAGGCCGAGCATCTCGGCGGAGGCCCAGCCGTCGAAGGGCGACGGCTGCACGGGAATCAGCACGAGATCGGCGGCGAGCAGCGCCGAGCGCATGAGGCCAGCGACACGCGGCGGCCCGTCGATGACGACATGATCGGCGGTGCGCGCGATCTCCGGCGCTTCACGGTGGAGCGTGTCACGCGCGAGGCCAACGACGCCGAACAGCCGTGGGACGTTCTCCCGCGCCCGCTGCTCCGACCAGTCGAGCGCTGAGCCCTGCGGGTCCGCGTCGATCAGCGTGACGCGCTTGCCGTGCAGCGCCAGCTCGCCGGCAAGGTGCAGCGCGAGCGTCGTCTTGCCGACGCCGCCCTTCTGGTTGAGCAGAGCGACGATCATTGCTTCCCTCCCGGCTTGTGGCCGAAGGGCAGCGGGGGCTGGCGTCCTGGCTGTTCGGAGGTCTGCGTGACGCTTGGCGCGCCTTTATCCGCAGATCGCGCGCACCAACTACAAAAGTTAGATTCTGAGTTAGACTCTAAGTTAATGCCTGGAATCGCGGTTTCCGGCCAAAGCGTTAGCTGCGGTTCGTGCGTGCGAAGTCCCGATAGGGCTGCGTGCGAAATCCCGATACGGTTTGCGTGCGAAGTCCCGAGCGTTTCCACAGCGCCATCCACAGGGACTGTGGATAAGTGTGCGGGCAGGATGCGGACCAACTCGCGCCGACCGTCGCGCTCAATGCGCAGGCGATATCCGGGCAGAGGCTGGCGCGCGGCGATGCGCCGGATCTGGAGCGCGAAATCCGAGACGCGCACCAGGCTACCGGACTTCTCGTGGAGATGCGCGATCTCGAACAGCCAGCCCTTGGGCTGACGACCGGCGTGCTTGCGGGCGACGCGGTACAGCCAGCGCTCGATCCCGCCAGTCAGGCGGAAGTACGCGGGATCGATAGCGAGCACGAGCGATCGATCGATGACGCCGCGGTAGAACCAGTCGGGAAGCACGAACTCCATGCCCTCGACGCGACCCTCGCGCGTCGTGCATTCCTCCCACTCGTTGATCCAGGAGAACTGGTGACGCCGCCAATGCTCGCCGCTGCGGATGGTGGTGCGGATAACGGTCGACTGCAGGCGGGCGAGCGCGCCCTTCAGCAGTTTGTAGTCGCGGGCCCCCGTCTGGCGGCCGATGGAGGTCAGCAGCTGATAGGGGGTGAAGCGGAGGAAACGTGAGGTCTTGAACCCAAGGTTCTCGGCCTCGACGATCTGGCTCGCCGCCCAGATCAGAACGTCGGCGTCCCAAATGGTCGCCATACCGTGCTCGGGCACGGCGTAGACCTCGACGCGAACGCCGGCGGCTTCGTAGAGGATCGGCGCCGTGCGCCGGGCCTTGGCGAGGGAGAAAAAGGGCCGCTCCATCAGGTCGCGCTGATCGCGCGGGCTGGCATCGCCAGTGGCGACGATGAACGGTTCGAGCTTGCTCCGTTCGCTTGGTGTGATGAGGCGGCGCGACGACATCGACGAGCGCCCTCAGCGATGCGTGTGGCCGGCGGCGCGGGCCTCGACGTAGCGAGGGTCCGACGTCGAATTGCACGCGGCTTTGTCGGCCCAGGCTTCGAGATCGTCGACTGCATAGACGACGCGGCCGCCGAGCTTGCGGAAGGTCGGCCCGCTGCCGTGGCAGCGATATTTCTCCAGCGTGCGGGGCGAGATGCCGAGCATGCGCGCCGCCTCATGCGTGCGGACGTAGCGCGTGACGAGCTGTGCGGCCCTGTCGGCCATGGGATGCCTCCGTCTTGCCTCGAAGCGCCGCGGCCAAGTCGCGGCATGTCAGGGGCACGGTGGCGGAGAGTTCAGGCGTTGGGGGTGGACAAAGATTTTCGCGGGTGCGTGTCCCCCGCGTTCTCAATTGGGCGAACGTAGAGGCGGCCTGCGATCACGCTGGCACGATCGGGCGTCGTAGCGGTGGGTGATTTGGAGATCGATGAGCGCGTCAGAGACCGCGCAGGAGCTTCAGATAGCCCCGTTCGACCAAGGCGATCGAATCGTGGATGAGGCGGTTAGCCTTACGGCGGGCATGCGAATCCTTCCACTCGACGGAGGGAAGCTGGGCGTGATCGGAGGCGAGCACTTCCGCCGCCACTTCGCGAGGCCCACCGCCCGCGTCGTGAACGTCGAAAGCGTGGAGAAGCTGGATCAGCCGCTGTTTCTGAAAAGACGTTAGGCGAAGCGCGGCGGGAAGAAGTTTGACGCGCTGGCCACGAAGACGGCGCACGAACCGCAGTGCGACATCGAGCCGGAGTTCAAATGAAATGTCGGGCGGCAGCAGAATGGCAGAACGTGTGCGGGTCTGATCGGCGGGCAAGCGGACGTGGAGCTCGCCCGAGTCGTCGATGACAACAAGCTCACGGCCCTCGTCGTCCGTGTGATCACCGACGACTGATCCGAGCTGCTCGGGATCAAGCGACGTGAGATGATCGAAGCCGCCCGGTGCTGTTTCGAGGATCAGCGTGCCGGGCGATAGTTCGGGCAGCCAAGCGATCGGCGCGGGCCCAACGGGAAGGTTTGGGTCATGAGCGAAAGCGCAACCCCCATCGCCGAGCGAGACCGACAAGGGCGGTTTCGGCATCGACGGAGGCGCGCGCGACCAGGCGCTGTGTGCGGGCGAAATCGTTGCGGTAATGGACGTTGCGGCGCAGAAATTCGGCGGCGAAGCCGGGGCGTTCGAGGCGATTCAGGCGATCAATCGTCTCCGGCGAGCGCCAATACTCCGTGGGCATGGCGTTTCCTCTCGTTTTGTCCCTACAGGGGGCTCCACGATCCGGAAATTCGTCAGCGAAAGTAGTCCCTAAGGTTGCATCGCGCGTGACTGCACGACGTGACGGAAGGTGCGTCTGGTCACTGCATGCGCGGTTCAAGCAGGTATCGAAAACCCGCCTCGGTCATCCAGCGGGCGCGCGCCAGGTGGTTTTCATGGACCGCTTTGGCACGGGTCGGTTCCTGCGCCGGATCGAGGCCGAAGATCACCTGGACGACTTCGCGCCAGTCGGCGCCTTCTTCCTCGGCCATCAGCAACCGCAGATAGACTGCGAGATGTTGCTCGTCATACGCATTCACGCGGTCGGTGTGCGGCGGCCGGTCCTGAAAGGGCACGTCAGTCATTGCGATCCACCCCCGAGAGATCAAAGCAATGCGTTAGCCATTCATTTACCGCGAATTTTTGCAAGATTTGCGCCCGCGAATACTTACGCCGCGATGCTTGGGGCGCATCACGTTGCTCGCGGAAATGGCAAACTGAGGCCTCCGCAGCGTCGATGAATAGCAACGGCATGTACGAATCGGAACGATCATTCCTGGAACGATAATTCCTATATCGGCTCCATCATCGCCATGGATCTTAAGGAGGTCATGGCGGTCAATCTGCGTCGGTTGCGTCATGCGAAAGGGATGACGCAAGAGGAATTGGCCGAAAGGGCCGGGTTGAGCGCCCGGTACGTCGGAGGGATCGAACGCGCCGACGTCTCGGCCAGCGTGACGGTGCTCGGCCGGGTCGCGGAGGCGCTCGAGGTGGAAGCAACCGAACTGGTGCGCGCCGTGCCCGTGAAGGCTCGGAAAAAGGCGGCGGTCGAGCCTTAGTTTCTG
>JAJYDD010000174.1 GCA_021777795.1 Pseudomonadota bacterium
CGTCGTCGTTCTGCGGCCTGTTCGGGCTGAAGCCGACCTATGGGCGGCTGTCGCGGGCGGGCACGTTTCCCTTCGTCGCCAGCTTCGACCATCTGGGGCCGCTTGCCCGCTCCGTCGGCGATCTCGCGGCGAGTTTCGACGCCATGCAAGGCGCCGACGCCGGCGATCCCGCGTTGAGCCCGCAGGCGATCCTGCCGACACGCGGGCTCATCGATGAGGGCGCGAGCGGGCTGCGGATCGCCACGCTCGGCGGCTATTTCGCGCGCGGCGGCGAGCCGGCGGCTTATGAGGCGGTCGAGCGCGTCGCCAAGGCGCTAAAAGCGACGCGCAGGGTTGAACTGCCCGGCGCCGAAATCGCCCGCGCCGCCGCCTATCTCGTCACCATGACGGAAGGCGCGGCGTTGCACCTGGACAGGTTGCGCGAGCGCGCCGACGACTTTGACCCCGACGTGCGCGACCGGCTCCTCGCCGGCGCCATGCTGCCGGGCGTCTGGTCGGTCAGGGCGCAGAAATACCGCAACCTGTTTCGCGACGAGGCGCGCAAGCTGTTCCAAGAGGTCGATGTGCTGCTGGCGCAGGCGACGCCGTGCCGCGCGCCGGCCTCCGGCCAGAAGACTTTCGTGCTCGACGGCAAGGAGATGCTGGTGCGGCCCAATATCGGCATATTCACGCAGCCGATCTCCTTCATCGGTCTGCCGGTGGTCGCTGTCCCGGTGTGGACGGCGGGCGAAAAACTGCCGATCGGCGTACAGGTGATCGCGCCGGCCTGGCGCGAGGACATCGCCTTGCGCGTGGCGCGCCAATTGGAGCGCGAGGGCGTCGTCTCCGCGCCGGTGGCCCAAGGTTGGCGGGTGGCCCATGTCTGAGGGCGTGGAAGCCATCGACATTCCCGAGGTCAAGGCTGAAGTCGAGGCCGCGTTCGCGGACTATGAGCGAGCGCTGACGACCAACGACGTCGCCGCGCTCGACAGCTTTTTTCTCGCCGCGCCGACAGCCATTCGCTATGGCGCGGGCGAAAATCTCTATGGCTTCGAGGAGATCAAGGCGTTTCGCGCCGCGCGCCCGTCCGTGGGTCTGACGCGCAAGCTGGAGCGCACGCAAATCACGACCTACGGACGGGATCTGGCCATCGCCGCCACTTTGTTCCGCCGCGAGTCCGCGCCGGGCAAGATCGGGCGGCAGATGCAGACCTGGGCGCGCTTCCCCTTCGGATGGCGCATCGTCGCCGCGCATGTCAGCATCATCGACGAACCCAAGGCGTGAGGCGACGATGAGCGCATCGATCCCCGTCATCGATCTCGAACCCCTGCGCTGCGGCGGCGAGGCGGGGCTCGCCAAGGTCGCGGCCGAACTGGGGCAGGCGTGCCGAGGAGTCGGCTTCTTTTATGTCGTCAACCACGGCGTGCCGGCCGAGTTGATAGCCGAGGCCTTCGCCAAATCGCGCGCGTTCTTCGCCGAACCCATCGCCGGCAAGCTTGAAATCGCGATAGATGTCGTGGGCGCCAATCGCGGCTATTCCGGCTTCATGCGCGAGGCGCTCGATCCCTCGCACGGGCGCGACAAGAAGGAGGCGTTCAACATCGGCCTCGATCTCGCGCCCGACGATTCCGGCCTTCTCGCCGGCGAGCCGTTCCGCGCGCTCAACGCCTGGCCGAGGACGCCGGGCTTCCGCGAGACGTTTCTGGCCTAT
This sequence comes from Pseudomonadota bacterium, assembly GCA_021777795.1. Lineage (GTDB taxonomy): Bacteria > Pseudomonadota > Alphaproteobacteria > Rhizobiales > Beijerinckiaceae > Roseiarcus. The sequence continues at coordinate 1,691 of JAJYDD010000174.1, forward strand.
TTCGACGCCTGCCTGACGCTTGGCGGCGAGATTCACCGCGCCTTCGCGCGCGATCTCGGCCTGCCGCTCGATTTCTTCGTCGACAAGCTCGAACGCTCGCTGGCGACGCTGCGGATCCTGCGCTACCCGCCCGAGCCCGAGGGGGAGATCGGCGCCGGCGAGCATACCGACTACGGCAACATCACGCTGCTGGCGACCGATGGCGTCGGCGGGCTGGAAGTGCGCACGCGCGCCGGCCAATGGCTCGCCGCGCCCTCGATTCCCGGCGCCTTCGTCGTCAACATCGGCGATTGCCTGATGCGCTGGACCAACGACGTCTATGTCTCGACTCCGCATCGCGTGGTGAGCCGGGGCACGGGCGAACGCTATTCGATCGCCTTCTTCCTCGACGCCAACCCGCTGGCGAAGGTCGAGGCGATCCCCTCCTGCGTCCCGGCCGGCGAATCGCCGAAATATGCGCCGATTCTCTCCCACGAATATCTGCGTCAGCGCTTGGAGGCGACGTTTCCGAAGGGCGGCTGAGCCCTTTGGAGCTATGATCGCCCTGCGGCCCGTACATCGCGGCCAAAGGGGGATCGAATGCTGAAGGAATTTCGCGAATTCGCCATGCGTGGCAGCGTCGTCGATCTCGCCATCGGCGTCATCATCGGCGCCGCCTTCGGCAAGATCGTCGACGCGCTGGTCAACGACATCATCATGCCGATCATCGGCATCGCTGGCAGGGCTGATTTCACGAATTACTTCATACCGCTAAGCAGCAAGGTGACGGCGACGAACCTCGCCGACGCGCGAAAGCAAGGCGGCGTACTCGCCTATGGTGATTTCCTCACCATCGTCATCAACTTCCTTATCGTCGCGGTGGCGTTGTTCTTCGTCATCAAGGCGATCAACACGCTGAAGCGGCCGGCGCCCGCCGCCCCGGCCGCGCCGCCGCCGCCGAGCGACGAAGTCGTGCTGCTGACGCAGATCCGCGACGCGCTGGCGCGGCGTTGACCCCTTGCGGGCGCGCGCCGGCTCGTCCATCAAGGCGCGATGCAGAACTCGAGCGAACCCGATTGGCCGGCCCTCATCCGCCCTGAGATCCGCGCCATCGAGACCAGCGGCATCGTCGAGGTGTTCGACTATGGCCGCAACAAGCAGGGTCTGATTCCGCTCTGGGTCGGGGAGGGCGACCTGCCGACCCCCGGCTTCATCGCCGAGGCCGCCAAGGCGTCGATCGACCGCGGCGAGACCTTCTACACCTATCAGGCCGGAGTGCCGGAGCTGAGAGCGGCGATCTCGGCCTATATGAGCGCCCATTACGGCGCCGGACTCGGGCCGGAGCGTTTCTTTGTCACTATCGGCGGGATGCACGCGCTCGACATCGCGGTGAAGATGACGGTCGGCCCCGGCGAGGAGGCGCTGGTGCTCGCCCCCGCCTGGCCGAATTTCGCCGGCGCGCTCGCCTGCAACGGCGGGCGGGCGGTGTTCGTGGAGCTGGAGGCGACGCCAGCCTGGCGGCTCGATCCCGCGCGGCTCGAAGCGGCGGTGACGCCGAGAACCCGCGCGATCTTGTTCAATTCGCCGGCCAATCCCACCGGCTATGTCGCCAGCCGCGCGGAAATCGAGGCGACGCTCGCCATCGCCCGCCGGCATGGCCTGTGGATCATCGCCGACGAGATTTATGGCCGGCTGGTCTATGGCGGCGCGCGCGCGCCGTCCTTCCACGACATCATGACGGCGGACGACAAGATCCTGTTCGTGCAGACCTTGTCGAAGAACTGGGCGATGACGGGCTGGCGCATCGGCTGGCTGGAGGCGCCGGCGGCTTTGGGGCCGGTGATCGAGAACCTCATCCAATATTCGACTTCCGGCGTGCCGGTGCCGACCCAGCGCGCGGCGACGGTCGCCATTACTCAGGGCGAGCCGTTCCTGGCCGGGGCGGTGGCTCGGCTCAAGCAATGCCGCGACATCATGACCGAGGGGCTGGCGGCCACGGGCCGCGTCGAACTCGCCGCGCCCGAGGGCGCCTTCTACCTTTTCCCGAGGATTCTTGGCCATGACGACAGCCGGGAACTGGCGTTCCGGCTGATCGACGAAGCCGGAATCGGCGCCGCGCCCGGCTTTGCTTTCGGCCCCGGCGGCGAGGGGCGGCTGCGGCTGTGCTTCGCGCGCGCGCCGGAACAGATGCGCGAGGCGACGCGACGGCTCTCGGCTTGGCTGGCGCGCTGAAAGCGGTCGCCGCTGTGGCGCCGAGGCGTCACTTCTGGCAAAATTTGCGCCATATCGACGCCTAAGCGTTGACATGGGCGACCTTGCAGACCAAATTGTCAGGCTAACTTCGCAGATGCTCTCTGCGGAGATAAGGGCGTTCACGCGCCGGACTGGTTTGATCTCGATCGGTTCCACTTTGACAGGAGATGCCCCATTCGTCGTCCCATGAAGTCTACCGCGGCGCCGGAGAAAGGCGGCCCGCGCGTCAACCGTGACATCCGCGCCGTCCAAGTCCAGCTTATCGACGGCGAAGGCCAGAACAAGGGCGTCGTCAATCTCGCCGACGCGCAGCGCCTCGCCGAGGAATCGGGGCTCGACCTCGTCGAAATCGTCCCCAACGCCAGTCCGCCCGTCTGCAAGATTCTCGATTTCGGCAAGTACCGCTTCCTCGAACAGAAGAAGTCGGCCGAGCAGCGTCGCCGTCAGAAGGTCGTCGAAATCAAGGAGATCAAGCTGCGGCCCGGCATCGACGAGCACGATTACGGCGTCAAGATGCGCTCGGTGTTCCGATTCTTCGAGGAAGGCGACAAGGTCAAGGTGACGCTGCGCTTTCGCGGCCGCGAACTCGCGCACCAGGACATCGGCTATCGCCTGCTGCAAAAGGTGAAGGCCGAGACGGCCGAGGTCGCCAAGGTGGAGGCGGAGCCGTTGATGGAAGGCCGCCAGATGATTATGGTGCTCGCGCCAAAGTGATCGTGCGCCCCTTCGCAGAGGCGGGGGGATGTGCGAAACGCTTAGCCTGTTAAGCGTCGTCAGGCGCCGCTTCGCCTCGCCTTCAAAGCGGGGCGTGTTTTTTTGGGGAAACCATGAGCCTCGCTGAGAGAATCAGCGCGCCGCAGGGCGCGCAGGTCAACATTGCCTCCGTCACGGGCCAGGCGACGGCGCTCGGCGTGCTGTTCTCCGTCAGCGCCTCGCACATGCTCAACGACATGATGCAATCGCTGGCGCCGGCGCTTTATCCGGTATTCCGCAGCGAATATTCGTTGTCCTTCGCCGAGGTCGGCGTCATCACGCTGGTTTTCCAGATCACCGCCTCGCTGTTGCAACCACTGATCGGCCTCGTCACCGACCGTCGGCCGACGCCGTGGGCGCTGCCGTTCGCGATGGCCTTCACGTTGTTCGGCCTGGTGCTGCTCGCCTTCGCGCGCAGCTATCCGATGCTGCTGGTCTCGGTCGGCTTCATCGGCATCGGCAGCGCGGTGTTCCACCCGGAGGCTTCGCGCGCGGCGCGCGCGGCTTCCGGTGGGCGGCATGGCTTCGCGCAGAGCGTGTTTCAGGTCGGTGGCAATTTCGGCCAGTCGCTGGGTCCGCTGATGGCGGCCTTCATCGTCGTGCGTGACGGGCAGAAGTCGGTGCTGGCCTTCACTGCGCTGGCCTTCATTGCGATCCTGCTGCTGAGCCGCGTCGCACGCTGGCAGGTCGCGCGCGGCGCGGCGATACGCAAGGCCGCGCCGGTTGCCGCAGCGGATAGGCTGCCGCGCGCCGTGGTTCGGCGCACGCTGGCGCTGCTCGTGGTGCTGCTATTCTCTAAGATGTTCTATCTGGCCAGCATCAACAGCTATTACACGTTCTATCTGATGCAGACCTTCCATGTTACGGTGCGCACGGCCGAGGAATTGCTGTTCGTGTTCATGGCCTCGGTGGCGGCGGGCACTTTCGCCGGCGGCCCGATTGGCGACCTGATCGGGCGCAAATACGTGATCTGGGGCTCGATCCTCGGCGTGTTGCCGTTCACGCTGCTGCTTCCGCATCTCGGCCTCGTCGGCACGGTGATCGATTCGATGGCGATCGGGCTGGTGCTGTCGTCGGCCTTCGCGGCGATGGTGGTCTATGCGACGGAACTGGCGCCCGGCAATGTCGGGGCGATCGCTGGATTGTTCTTCGGCCTGTCGTTCGGCCTTGGCGGCATCGGCGCGGCGGTGCTCGGCGTGGTGGCCGATCACACGAGCCTCACCTTCGTCTATCGCCTGTGCGCCTTTCTGCCGGCGATCGGCCTGCTCGCCTATTTCCTGCCGGATGTGCGGCTGAAGCGGGGGTGAGGCGCTTCAAAGCGCCCCCTCAATGCGTGGTCAGGCTCCGCAGCAGCCGCCACGTGTAAATCCCTGTGCTGTGCCCGTCGTTGAAGCCGATGCGCACGGCGTAATTGCCCATCTGTTCGACCTCGATGATCGCCAGCGGCTGGCCCGGCGGCGGCGGGTTGCGGCTCTTGTCGGCGCTGGGGCTCGCCTCGCGCAGCCGTTCGGCTGAAATCGAGCCGACGACGCCATCGTCGAAAGTGACCTTGAACTGCGCGCCGCTGTCCTGCACGCGCAGTTCCTCCGGCCAGGGCTCGCCCGGCGGCAAAGGCGAAGGATCGCTCAACGTCGCCTCCCTCAATCCATCACGATGCGCGGCAGGATGCGCTTGTTCGCCGTGTCGAACAAGGCGGAACGCAGCCTCTCGGCGATGTCCATGAACGCCTTCGCTTGCGGGCTGTCGGGGGCGGTGGCGACCACAGGCGCGCCGCCGTCCGAGGTCTCGCGGATGAGAATATGCAGCGGCGTTTCGCCGAGGAACGGCGCGCCTTGCGCCTCGGCCTCATGGCGGGCGCCGCCGTGGGCGAAAATGTCGCTGCGCGTGCCGCAATGCGGGCAGACGAAATAGCTCATGTTCTCGACGACGCCGAGAATCGGCGTCTCGACCTGTTTGAACATGGCGATGGCGCGGCGCGCGTCGATCAGCGACAGATCCTGCGGCGTCGAGACAATCACCGCGCCGGACATTGGGGCGTTCTGCGCGATGGTGAGTTGCACGTCGCCGGTGCCCGGCGGCATGTCGATGACCATTACATCGAGTTCGCCCCATTCGACGTCGCGCAGGAATTGGTTGAGCGCCGACGTGACCATCGGCCCGCGCCAGACGATGGCCGAATTGTCTTCGACCAAGAAGCCGATCGACATCACCTTGACGCCATATTTCTCGATCGGTTTCAGCTTTTGCCCGTCGGCGGCGAGCGTCGGCTTTTCCTTGATGCCGAACAGGCGCGGCATCGAGGGGCCGAACACGTCCGCGTCGAGCACGCCGACCTTGAGCCCGAGCCGGGCGAGGCCGATGGCGAGATTGCAGGCGGTGGTGGATTTGCCGACTCCGCCCTTGCCCGAGGCGACCGCGATGATTTTATCGACGCCTTCGATCGGCCGGCCTCTGGCGGGCCGCGCGCGCGGCGCCGGCTTGGCGGAAGCGTTTTCCGCCGTCAGCGTGACGAGCACGGCGCCGACGCCGGGCAGCGCCTTGACGGCGCGCTCGACCGCCGCCTGCATCGGCGCCATCTTGGCCGCCTCAGCGGGGTTGATGCGGATGGCGATGAACACCTTGTCGTCGCGCTGGGTGACGCCATCGATGGCGCCGGATTGCGGCAGCGGCGTGCGTCCGTCGGGGCCGGGAACGGCCGCGAGGGCGGCGAGGATTTCGGATTGACTGGGCATTGGGACTCTGGCTCGGGAACGGGCGTCTAGCCCTCATATACGCAATCGCGCCAGGAATTTCTCGCTACAGCGCCGCTTTCGCAGCGATCAACTCGTAAATGCGGGAATCGCGGAAATCCTCGACGGCGAAGATCGCGCCAGCCGCCGACAGACGCTCGGCCGAAAGGCCCGTCGAGATCCCGACCACGGCGAGCCCGGCCGCGACCGCCGCCTGGACGCCCGACAGCGAATCCTCGAACGCCACCGCCATCTCGGCCGAAGCGCCGATCAGTTCCAGCGCCGTCAGATAGGGCAGGGGATCGGGCTTCGAACGCGCCAGTTCACCGCCGATCACGACCAGCGGCAGCAACGCGGCGAGACCGAGCGCGGCGAGCGCCTTCTCGGCATTGGCGCGCGGCGCATTGGTGACGACCGCGCGCGGCAGCCCTCGCGCCTCGGCGTAGGCCAACAACTCGGCCGCGCCGCGCGTCGGCGTCGCCGTCGCACTCATGCGCGCGCGAAAAGCCGCCTCCTTGGCCTCTAACACCGCCGACCTCTCCTCGGCCGGAAGATGAGCGAGGAAGCGGTTGCCGATCATCGCGTTCGAGGCGCCCATGATCTGGCTCGTATAAAGCGCGTGGTCGAGCGCGATCCCATGCGGCGCGAAAACCTCCTGGAACGCGACGAGGTGGTCGGGGTCGCTGTCGATCAGCGTGCCGTCGAGATCGAACAGCAGCGCTTGGGTCACATCGTCGCCCCGATTTGCCAGGGCGCGAATTCGGCGTCGCCGTAGCCGAGTTCCTCCGATTTGGAACGCTCGCCGCTCGCCACTTTCAGCA
>JAJYDD010000175.1 GCA_021777795.1 Pseudomonadota bacterium
GCAGGTGCAGGACGGCTTCGACCCCGAGACCGGCGAATTGCTCTACCGGCAGGAGGAAATGTCGCTGGAGGAATTGCCCTATATCGTCGTCGTGGTCGACGAGATGGCCGACCTGATGATGGTGGCGGGCAAGGACATCGAAGGCGCGATCCAGCGTCTCGCCCAGATGGCGCGCGCCGCCGGCATCCATCTCATCATGGCGACGCAGCGCCCCTCAGTCGACGTCATCACCGGCACGATCAAGGCCAATTTCCCGACCCGCATCACGTTCCAGGTGACGAGCAAGATCGACAGCCGCACGATATTGGGCGAGCAGGGCGCCGAGCAACTGCTGGGGCAGGGCGACATGCTCTACATGGCCGGTGGCGGCCGCATCAGCCGCGTCCACGGCCCGTTCGTCTCCGACGCCGAGGTCGAGAAGATCGTCGCCTATTTGAAGACGCAAGGCGCGCCCGACTATCTGTCCTCCGTCACCGAGGAGGATGCGGTCGAGGCGGAGGCCGAAGCCGCGGCGCCCGTCGCTGGCGCGGCGACGATGGATCAGGAAGAAGCCGGCGATTATTACGACCGCGCGGTGGCGATCGTCACGCGCGAGAAGAAAGTGTCGGTCAGCTATATCCAGCGCCGCCTCTCGGTCGGCTACAATAAAGCCGCCTCGCTGGTCGAGCGCATGGAGAAGGAGGGCGTCGTCAGCGCCCCCAACCACCAGGGCAAACGCGAGGTGCTCGCCGGCAGCCCCGACAGGGACGATTTCGACGAGGAATAGGCGGCTCAGAAGCCGCCGCTGCCGCCGATCCCGTTGGAGCTGTTGATCCCCGTGCAATCGTCGTTGGAGCAACCGTTGCGGCTGCTGCGAGGCGCTTGCGCGCTCGGCCGGTAGGGCGCCGCCGTTTCACGCCCATAGTTCCAGTGATGGCGCCGGTGCCTCACGACGCGATGTTTTTTCACGACGGCCGCTTCGGCGGAGGAATGGCCGTGCGGCGCTATCTGCGGCAAGGCGCAGAGGGCGACCAGCAACGCGGCGGCGAGGGCGAGGCTTTTGCGCATGTTGCGGGTTCCTAAAGCAAGACGCGAAATCAACCGGCGAAGCGCGGCGCGGGTTCCCGTCAGTAGCCGGGCGTGCCGCCGATGAAGTGGACGCCGTTGACGCCGTTGCACTCGCCGTTCGGGCAATTGGAGGTCGCGGATGCGTCGATGGCGCTGGAATCGGTCTCCATGCAGCCGGAAACGGCCAAGGCGAGCAGCATCGCGGCCAGAATTGTCGTCATCCTCAGCATCTTGCGGTGTCCCCTCAAGCGTGCGGCGTCCGGGGTCCACGGCGACGCTCACGCTCCGGCGCAGGAGGGATCAGCTTTTTATGACAGCTTGATGAAGCTCAGTTCAGCGCCTCCTCGCTCGGCGTTACGGCGACCGTCACATCGGTCAGCTCGGCGTGAATTTTGGCGGCCGGCGCGCGATAGGTGTAAGGCGCGAAGGAATCCTTGACCCAATAAGCGAGCGCGCGCCCTTCGGGGTCATAATCGGCGCCGTAGATTAGCAAGGCGTGGTTGTCGTTCGAGCCCCAAACCACCGCCTGGCCGCGCGCCAGCGACTTGTGAATGAGATCGACGGCGGTCGATAGGTCCACATAATGCACGCGCGTCTCCGGCCGTGCGTCGGGATCGGGCGAGGGGCCGATCCGCGCGCGGCCGTCGCGGGCGATGTCGTATTCGGTCCAGACATTGTCGCCGAGCATGGTCTCGGCGAATTGCTTGGGCGTCAGTTCGCGTCCGTCGAGCGTCGTCTCCTTGGGCGTCGCGCCGAGTTCGCCCGTCACCGCGCTTTTCAACTCGGCGAGCTTGTCGGCCTGGCTCGGCGCCTGGGAAATGGCGCTGGCGACATGGTCCCAGACCGGAGCCGACTCGATGACAGGGTGAAAGTCCTTCTCGGCGACGAGGCCGTGCTGGCGGATCAGGTTCAGCGCATCGACGGCGACGCCGCCGTCTTCAAGATGCTGCGAATCGCCGGTGATGCTGCGGCGGAACCGATCCGCGATCGTGGCGCGCTGGAGGATGGCGCGCGAAAGCTCGATCTTCGATTGCGGATGCTTTTCGAGATAATTGCTCTCCAGCATGTTGAGCGTGGCATAGACCCAGCAGAGATCCGAATCGCCCTGGTCGCGCGGGGCCGAGATCGGCAGCTTGTAGCTTTCGGCGACCATCGGCTGCGGGCCTGCGTCCGCCGACACGCCGCAGGCGAACAGCCCGAGCCCGACCGCGAGGGCGCGGACGCCGAAATTGAGAAAGCCGAAGCGCGTTCTCGTCATGCCTTGCCCGTGTCGGCCCCCGCCGCCCGCAAGGATGCAAGCTAGGCGGCGATGGCGCCGAAAAGCCGACGCGGATCGCGCGAAGACGCGGCGCAAAAGCGGCGCGCGCCGGCGCCGTAAATCCCTGTTTCCCGCGCCGGATTTCGCCGGCAACGACGAAACGCGATCGTCGCCATCGCAAATCCCGATCACGCTCGCGCGAGCTTTGGTTGATTTCCGAGCCCGGGCGCGTCAAAGCATGGCCTTCACAGGGAGGCGAACGCTTTGCGGGTGCTGATCGTCGACGATCACCCGATCGTCATTTCCGGCTGCAAGGCGCTGCTGGCGGCGGATTCCTCGGTGGAGGTGCGCGACGCCGGCGACGCCGATGCGGGGCAGGCGCTCTATTTCTCCTGGAAGCCCGATGTCGCGGTGGTCGATCTCAACCTGCCGGGCCTGTCGGGGCTCGAAGTGTGCCGGCGCATCCTTCAGCGCGACGAGCGAGCTAAGATCATCATCTTCACCATGAATGACGATCCTGTTTTCGCCGCGCGCGCCATCGAGGCCGGCGCGAAGGGCTATATCGCCAAGAACGACGATCCCTCGCTGTTCGTCGACGCGGTGCGGCAGGTCGCGCGCGGCGGAGTCTATCTACACCCAGATATGGCGCGCCAGATCGCCTTCCTGCGCAACAATTCCGGCGCCAACAAGGTCGCCGCGCTCAACCCGCGCGAACTGGAGATCCTGCGCATGTTGGCTGCGGGCAAGTCGATGGGCGACATCGCCGACTCGCTGCATGTCTCCTACAAGACGGTCGCCAACAATTGCACGGCGCTGAAGCAGAAGCTCGGCGCCCGCTCCTCGATGGATCTCATGCGCGTCGCGATGGAGACGATCGCGGGGTGAGCGTTATCAGGGATAGCGCGCCCGCAAATCCTTGGCGCGGCGGGTGTTGCGGTCGATCAGGCAGGTGAGGCGGGGATCGCTGCCGCTTGCCGTCGGCGCCTCCAGCGGTGCGAGATCCTGGCACTCCTCGTCACGCAGCGACACCCATTGCGCTTGCGAATCGTTGAGGAAACGCTTCCAGCGCGCCTTGCGGGAGGACAGCATCTTCGGCTGCGCGTCGATCGATTTGAGCGCCGAGGCCAGGGCGGCGGTAAGGTCGCGCTCGGATGTGTCGGAAGCGGCGCGCAGGCAATCGGCCAATTCCTTGGCGCCGATGCGGGCGGCATCGCAAGCCGGCGCGGCGTGGGCGGCAGACGCGACAAGCGCCGACGCCAGAATAAATACGAAACGGCGCATAATCGGAAGAAGCCTCAATTGCGAGGGAGCCATAACCTTTGCCGCCGGCAAAGGCCAGCGGCGATCGTCACGGCGTCTCGCTCGCCAGGAAATCCTCGATGCGCTTCAGCGCTTTGACGATGTTCTCGCGTGAATTGGCGTAGGAAAGGCGCAAGAACCCTTCGCCATAGACGCCGAAATCCGGTCCGCCGATGGTCGCCACGCCGGCTTTCTCAAGCAAGGCGTTGGCCAGCGGCTTGGCCTTCCAGCCGGTCGCGGCGATATTCGGGAAGGCGTAGAACGCGCCTTTCGGCGTCGCCGCGCGCAAGTTCGGGATCGCGTTGAGCCCTTCCGTGACGAGGCGGCGGCGCGCGTCGAACTCGGCGACCATCGCGTGAACGGCATCCTGCGGCCCGGCCAGCGCGGCCAGGCCCGCGAACTGCGCCGGCGCGTTGACGCAGGAATAGGAATTGACCGCCAGCTTTCGCGCCGCCTCGTAGAGCGGCGCCGGCCAGATCGAATAGCCAAGGCGCCAACCCGTCATCGCATAGGTCTTCGACCAGCCGTCGAGCATGATGAGCCGGTCGCGGATTTCGGGATAGGCGAGCAGCGTCTGGTGGGCGAGGCCGTCATAGGTCATCTGCCCATAGATCTCGTCGGAGAGGATGGCCGCGTCGGGGAAACGGGCGATCCCGGCGACGAAGGCGTCGATCTCCGCCTTCGGCGTCACGCCGCCGGTGGGGTTGGCGGGCGAGTTGAGGATGACGAGGCGGGTCTGCGGCGTCATCAGCGCCAGCGCCTCCTCGGCCGAGAAGGCGAAGCCGTTCTCCTCGCGCATCGGGACGGGCACGGGCCGCGCGCCGGTGAACTCGATCATCGAGCGATAGATCGGGAAGCCGGGATCGGGATAGAGGATGTCGACGCCCGGCGCCCCGAACATCAGGATCGCCATGTGCATCGTGACCTTGCCGCCGGGCACGATCAGCACGCTGTCGGGCGAGACGGTGACGCCGTGCCGCTTGTGCAAATCGGCGGCGACCGCCTCGCGCAGGGGCAGGATGCCGGTGGCCGGCGTATAGCCATGCTCGCCGTCGCGCAGGGCCTTGACGGCGGCCTCGACGATATGCGGCGGGGTTTTGAAATCCGGCTGGCCGATGCCGAGATTGATGATGTCGCGCCCTTGCGCGGCGAGCGCGGCGGCTTTCGCAAGCACCGCGAAGGCGTTCTCCTCGCCGATGCGGTCGAAGCCTGAGACCAGATGAAGCATGACCGTCCTCCCGACGCCTCTATGGCGGGGCGGGCCGGCGAGGGCAAGTGGCGAAGGCGGCGCGCGCATTTTGGCTGCGGTTCGCGATTGTGGAGACCTTCGCGTCCGCTGGCGGGTCGCTCCCAAAAAACTTTCCTTTTCGGGATAGTTTCGCTATTTCATTCGTGGCGACTGGCAGGAGTTTTGTTTGACTGACTCGGATCGCCTTAAGGCAAAAGCCGCGACTCCCATTCGATTGGCGAATTTTATTCGTCAAGAAATGGATGCGATCGTCGCCGAATGGATCGTTTTCGCCAAAACTCGCATTCCCGCCGGCGCGGAAATGACGCAACTCGCACTCCAAGACCATATCGTTCAGATACTAAATGTTATCGCCGATGATTTAGAAAGGCCGGAAACCGACCAGGAGCAAGTTGACAAGTCAAAGGGCGACGGCCCTTCGGATACGAAACTTCACGAAAGCGCGGCCGAGATACACGCAAAGCTTCGTCTTAATGATGGCTTTAACATCGATCAAATGGTTTCTGAGTACCGGGCGTTGCGCGCCAGCGTTGTAAAACAATGGGTCGCAAGAAAACACCCTATAGCAGATTCCGATATTGGCGACTTGACTCGATTTAATGAGGCGATTGACCAATCTATCGTTGAATCCGTAGCGGAATACACGACCATTATTAACCGCTCAAGAAATTTGTTTCTGGGTATCCTTGGGCATGATTTGCGCAATCCGATAGGGGCGGCGTCGATGGCGGGAGAGATGCTGAAACGCCTGGCCACTCCTGACACCAAGCAGATGGCGCTCGCCTCCCACATCGTGGACACTACGCAGCGCGGTATACAAATTCTAAACGATCTTTTAGACATCACCCGCTCGGCGTTCGGAGCCGATATCCCCGTGGTAAGGGCTCCGATGGACATGGGCGCGCTCGGCGTCCAACTCGTGGAGGAAATGCGGTCGCTTTCGAAGGGCCGGACCATTGAGATCGACGTCGTGGGCGATACAGAGGGCGCCTGGGACAAAGCCAGAATAGGTCAAGTGTTTTCAAACTTGATCGGCAACGCCATCGAATATAGTTTTCCAGGCGGCAAAATCTTCGTCACCGTGGGCGGCGCTCCGGAGGGCGTTATAATCTCAGTTCATAACGAAGGCTCGCCCATCGCTGCGGACAAGTTGGCCACTATTTTCGAGGCGCTTACGAGAGGCCAAACGTCCCAGACAGGCCAGCAAGGGTCAAATCACCTTGGTCTAGGCTTGTATATCACCAAGAAAATCGTCATGGCGCATAATGGATCCCTGGATGTCGCGTCCGACGAGTCGGGCACGACTTTCACGGTTCGGCTACCGCGCGAATAGCGTCGTTTTGGCTGGATTTCTGCCCGAAACTCGGCAGCCGTTCTTTGCTATTCGCACCTAGTTCTGCACCTTCGCCCATTCCTGCTGAGCAGCGGGCGGCAGCTTGTCCATGTGCTTGAGGAACAGCGCCAGCGTCCAGATCTGCTGGTCGTTCAGCGCGCTTTTCCAGGCCGGCATTCCGGTCAGGCGGATGCCGTGCTTGATCTTCCAGAACGAATAGCCCTCGGGATCGTCCTCCACGCCGTCGGTGGCCAGTTGCGGCGGCGGCGGATATTCGCCCTTCGCCACCGTCGTAGCGGAAGCCTCGCCTTTGGCGGTTCCGTGGCAGAAGGCGCAGTTATCGCTGTAGAGCTTGATGCCGGCGATCAGATTGGCGTCGTTCAGGACGACCGGGTTGGGGTCTTTGGGAGCCTCGCGCTCAAGCGTCGCGCGAAGCGAGGTCGAAGCCGCCCATCTCTCCAGAGGCAGCGGCGCCCCGTCGGCGTTGGCGGGAATGACGCCCGAGTTAACGGCCACGTAAGCGCCGACCGCCCCGACAATGACGGTCGCCAATATCCCGAAAATGAATCCCTTGAGCATTCAGCTTGCCTCCCCGACGCGCCCGCAGCTTGGCCGCGAACCCGCGCCCGGCTTTGCCCTAGTTAAACGCTATGACCTTTTTGTGGAATAGGGAACGGACGCGCTAGCGCGACCTCACGCGGCGGCGGCGACGCCGCTTCTAAGCAGCATCCCGTAGAGATCGCGCGGATCGTCGGGATCGGCGACGAGATCGAGCCGCGCCGCATCCGCCCCGATGCGGTCGCGCAAATAGCGCAGCGCCGCGAAATCCTCGATGGCGAAGCCGACGCTATCGAACAAAGTGATCGCGGCCGCGTCGCCCCGGCCGGGCGCCTCGCCGCAGACGACCCGCCACAGTTCGGTGACGGGGAAATCGGCCGGCATCTGCTGGATCTCGCCCTCGATCCGCGTCTGCGGCGGATATTCCACGAACACGTCGGCGCGGCCGAGAATCGCGGGGTCCAGTTCGGTCTTGCCGGGGCAATCGCCGCCGATGGCGTTGATGTGGACACCCAAGCCGATCATGTTGTCGGTGAGGATGCGCGCCCGCGCCTTGTCCGCCGTCGCCGTGGTGACGATCTCAGCGCCGAGCACAGCCTCCTCGGCCGAGCGGCAGGCGGTGACGGAAAGCCCGGCGAGGCTGAGGTTGCGCGCGGCTTTGCGCGTCGCGGCGGAGTCGATGTCGTAGAGGCGCACGGCTTTGATCCCGAGCAGCGCCTTGAAGGCGAGCGCCTGGAATTCGCATTGCGCGCCATTGCCGATGATCGCCATCGTCGCTGCGCCCTTCGGCGCGAGATATTTGGCCGCCATAGCCGAGGTGGCGGCGGTGCGCAGAGCCGTGAGAATTGTCATTTCCGTCAGCAGCAGCGGATAGCCGGTGGCGACGTCCGCCAGCATGCCGAAGGCGCAGACGGTCTGGCGTCCCTCGCGCGTGTTCTTGGGGTGGCCGTTGACATATTTGAAGGCGTAGAGCGCGCCGTCGCTGGTCGGCATCAACTCAATGGAGCCGTCGGCGGCATGGGCGGCGACGCGCGGGGTTTTGTCGAACAGCGGCCAGCGGCGGAAATCGGCCTCGATATAAGCGGCGAGTTCGGCCAGGAAACGCTCGACGCCGGTCTCGGCGACAAGCCGCATCATGGCGTCGACGCTAATGAAGGGAACGAGGCTGAGCGGGCCGGGCGTGGTCATGGGAAGCACCTATGTCCAGAGATAGGCGCGCAAAGGTTAATTGTCATCGGTCGCCAGTCCGTTATTCCTGGCCTTACACGCCATTGAGCGGCGCGAAAAAGCAGAAGATCGCCGGCTCCGGCTCGCCGATCGGGTTCCAGAACGCCCAATAGCCGCCATCGGGCGAGGGCAGGGCGCGGCTGATCGGCACGACCGTCTTGATGCCGTCGATGTGATAGCCGTCGGGCCGGATGTGGACGGCGCCAGCGCGCAAATG
>JAJYDD010000176.1 GCA_021777795.1 Pseudomonadota bacterium
CGGGCGTGCAGGGCGATTTCGCTCATAGGCAGGCCCGAGCGCGGGCCGAAACCTGTCGTCCCGATTCTATCCAACGCCACCGCGCGCAGACCCTCGATCCCCGCGCGGCCGTGGACGCGGCGGAGGGCCTCGCCGATGAGCCAGCGGATGTCGTTGAGCTTGGGGTCGTGCGGGGCGAGCGCGCGGGTGGCGCGCATCACGTCGAAGGGGTCGAGCAGGCGACGGGCGCGGCCGGGCGCCTTCTCGGCGTCCTGACCCGCCTCCTTGGCGCGCGCCAGCCGCTCGGGCGTGGCGTCGAGCTTGTCGTCGATCGGGGCGGCGATCTTCTTGGACTTGCGGGGCTTCAGGCTCATGACATCAACTCCGCGCAGAGGGCGCCAGGGGACGTGCAGTTCGAGGAGGCCGGCGCGCCCGAAAGCCGCACCGGGTGGGCCGTGGCTTTCACCGCGACGTCGGGCGGCGGGCTGCCATGCGCGCGTCTGAGATCCTGGAGATGGCGCGCGCTGGCGCGGCGCGAGCGTTCGCGCTCGGTTTCGGTCTTGCGTTCCTTGCGGCCGGCGCTGACCATTTGGCTCCCCTTCGTTCGCTATATGTTCTTATATTCGGAAAAACTGGCCGACCTGTCAACGAAATTTCTGAAATTCGTAATTGCGCGTCGTTCGGAAAAGCAGAATATACTTAATCCATGACCGTCGATTGGATTCGGGAAGGCCTGAAGGAAAAGCGCAAGACCCGCAGCGGTCTCGCCAAGGCGCTCGGCCGTTCGCCCTCCGCCGTCACCGATCTGCTCAACGGCTCCCGGCGTCTGCGCGCCGAGGAAATCGCCATCGCCGCCGAATATCTCGGCGTAGAGCCGCCGCGCCTCGTCGGCGGCGGCCGGCCGCGCCATCCGACCGGGCGCGTGCCGCTGGTCGGCTATGTCGGCGCCGGCGCCGTCGCCCATTTCTACGCCGACGCGCAGGGGCCGTTCGACGACGTCGAGGCGCCGGACGCCGCCAGCCCCTCCACGGTCGCGGTGCAGATTCGCGGCCATTCGCTCGGCGCCTTGTTCGACAACTGGCTCGTCTTCTACGACGACGTGCGCGATCCCCCCGGCGACGACATGGTCGGGCGCATGTGCGTGTGCGGCCTCGCCGACGGCCGGGTGCTGGTGAAGGCCCTCAAGCGCAGCCAGGTGCAAGGCATGTGGACCCTGCTTTCCAACACCGAACCGCCGATCTACGACGTCGCCCTCGATTGGGCGGCGCTGGTGCGCGAAATGCGCCCGCGATGACCGCCTCGGCCTTGGAGATCGCGCGCGCGCTGATCCGCTATCCCTCCGTCACGCCGGCGGACGAGGGCGCGCTCGGCTATGTGCGCGCGCTGCTGGAAGCCGCCGGCTTCGTCTGCGAGCCGCTGCGCTTCGGCGCCATCGAGAACCTCTACGCCCGCTTCGGGACCGCAGCGCCCTGCCTCGCCTTCGCCGGCCACACCGACGTCGTGCCGCCCGGCGACGTTTCGCGCTGGCGCCGCGATCCCTTCGGCGCTGAGGTCGCCGAGGGCAAGCTTTGGGGGCGCGGCGCGGCGGATATGAAGGGCGGCGTCGCCGCGGCGCTCGCAGCCAGCCTGCGCTTTGCGGCGTCGGGCGCCTGCAAAGGCTCCATCGCCTTCCTGCTGACCGGCGACGAGGAAGGCCCCGCCGTCGATGGCACGATCCGTCTCGCCGAGCTTTTGCGGGCGCGCGGCGATGTCATCAATCATTGCGTGCTCGGCGAGCCCACCAGCGTCGCCGTCCTCGGCGACACGATCAAGAACGGCCGGCGCGGCTCGCTGACTGGCAGGCTCAGGCTCATCGGCAAGCAGGGCCATGTCGCCTATCCGCATCTCGCCGACAATCCCGTGCGCGCCCTGCCCCGGGCGCTCGACGCGCTGCTGGCGCCGGCGCTCGATGCGGGCACGCCGGATTTCCAGCCGACCAATCTGGAGATCGTCACCGTCGACGTCGGCAATCCCGCCTCCAATGTCATCCCCGGCGAGGTGCGCGCAGTATTCAACATCCGCTTCAACGATCTGTGGACGCCCGACACGCTCTCGGCCGAAATCCGCCGACGGTTGGAGGCTGCGGGCGCGGCTCACGAACTCGCCTTCGATCCCTGCAACGCCGTCGCTTTCCTGACGCAGCGCGGGCCCTTCACCGATCTCGTGTCGCAGGCCGTCGCCGACGTCACCGGCCGCAGCCCGGAACTCTCGACCGGCGGCGGCACCTCGGACGCGCGCTTCATCAAAGACCTCTGCCCCGTGGTCGAGCTTGGCCTCCTCAGCGGCAACATGCACGGCGTCGACGAATATGCGGATCTTGCCGATCTCGACGCGCTGTCGCGCATCTACGAGGCCATACTGGCGCGCTATTTCTCAGGGTAATCGACGCGCATCAGATAGAGCCCGTCCGGCGGCGCCACCGGCCCGCAACGTCGCCGGTCCGCCGCCTCGAAGGCCGCGCGGAAATCCGCGCCGCTCCATTTCTCCAGGCCGACTTCAACCAGAGACCCCACCATCGAGCGCACCTGCCGATGCAGGAACGAGCGCGCGCCGACATCAAACAACACCCGCTCGCCCTCGGCGGATACGCGCAAATAATCGAGCGTGCGCAACGGCGAATTGGCTTGGCATTGCGCGTCGCGGAAGGTCGAGAAATCGTGGCGGCCGATGAGAACCTGCGCCGCCTCGTGCATCGGCTCAACGCGCAGCGGCGTCTTGACCCGCCAGGCGCGCCCGCGCTCGAACACCAGCGGCGCGCGCCGGTTGACGACGACATAGCGGTAGTGCCGCGCCACGGCGCTGCGCCGGGCGTCGAAATCCTCAGCCACGGGTGAGGCCTCGACAACCGCTATTTGCTCGTCAACCAAATGCGCGTTGATCGCCTCGCGCAGTCGCCAGCCCGCCCATTCGCGCGCGAGATCGACATGCGCGACCTGACCTCTAGCATGAACGCCGGCGTCCGTGCGTCCCGCGCCACCGACATGCGGCGCGCCGGGGTCGAGGCGGGCGACGGCTTCCTCCAGCGCCTGCTGGATCGAAGCGCCGTTCGCCTGCCGCTGCCAGCCGCAATAGCCCTCGCCGTCGTATTCGATCGTCAGCCGATAACGCGCCATTCAGATCGTCAGCACGATCTTGCCGAAATGCGCCGAGGATTCCATGTGCGCATGGGCCTTGTCGGCGTCGTCCAGCGCGAAGGTCGAATCGACGATCGGCCGGCAGCGCCCGACCTCCAGCAGCGGCCACACTTTCTCGCGCAGTTCCTCCGCGATCACCGCCTTCTCCGCCGCCGAGCGCGGCCGCAGCGTCGAGCCGGTGTGGACGAGCCGCTTCATCATCAGCGGCCGCAGGTCGAGTTGCGTCGTCGGCCCATGCAGGAACGCGATCTGCACGATGCGCGCGTCCATCGCGGCGGCGGCGTAGTTGCGCGCGACATAATCGCCGCCCACCATGTCGAGGATGACATTCGCGCCGCTCCCCGTCGCCTCGCGCGTCACGGCGACGAAATCCTGCGTCTTGTAATTGACGACGACATCGGCGCCGAGCTTCTTGCAGGCCGCCGCTTTCTCATCGGAGCCGACGGTCGCGATCACTTTCGCGCCGAAAGCCTTGGCCAGCATGATCGCGGTGGTGCCGATGCCCGAAGCGCCGCCGTGGACCAGCAGCCACTCGCCGCGCTTCAGCCGGCCGCGATCGAAAACGTTCGTCCAGACGGTGAAAAAGGTCTCGGGGATCGCCGCCGCCTCGATCTCGCCCATTCCGAGCGGGATCGGCAAGGCGTTGCTCTCGTGGGCGAGGGCGTATTCGGCATAGCCGCCGCCCGGCATCAGCGCGGTCACCGCGTCGCCGACCAGATGCATGCCGACGCCCTCGCCGAGGGCGACCACCTCGCCCGCTACTTCCAGCCCCAGCACGTCCGAGGCGCCGGGCGGCGGTTGATAGCCGCCCTGCCGTTGCAGGATGTCGGGCCGGTTGACCCCGGCGGCGGCGACCTTGATGAGGATTTCGCCCGGCCCCGGCGTCGGCGTCGGCCGCTCCACCAGGATCAGCGCCTCGGGGCCGCCGGGTTTGGGCGCGATCACCGCGCGCATGTGTTGGGGAATCATCGCATAGCCTCCACTGTGACGCCATCGATCGCCGGCGCCGCGCGCAACGCCGGCAGCGCCTCCGCGCGGGCGGCGTATGCCGCGAGCCGCTTATAGGCGTGCGTTGGCGCTGCGTCGCCGATCGTCCCTTGAACGAAGCCGAAGGCGCAGGCCACGGCGAAATCGGCATGGCCGGGCGAGCCCTCGAACCAACCGTCCGGCGCGGCGGCTTCCAGCGCCGCAAGGCCGACGCCGAGTTGGCCCATCACCCGCTCGCGCCAGCTTTCGCTGCGCTCGCCGGGCCCGCGCAGCGCGCGCTCGTAATGGATCTGCACCGCTTTCTCCATCACGACAAGCGCCGCGCCCAGCGCCCGGAAAGCCGGCAGTCCCTGCGGCCGCAGCGCCGCGACGGCGGGAAAGCGCGTCGCCAGATATTCGAGGATGACGCCGGACTCCACCAGCGCCGCGCCGTCCTCGGCGATCAGCGAGGGCGCTTTCAACAAAGGGCTCACTCGCGAAAAGGCGTCGATATGGCGAAACAGCGAGATCGGCTTGTGTTCGAAGCGGACGCCGGCGGTCAGCATCGCCGCAGCGACCCGGCGCACATAAGGCGAATCGAGCATCCCGATCAGTTGCATGGCGGACCTTCGCTAAAGCCGCCTGCCTTCTATTCCGCCTCACGGTTCATGAAAAGCCAGAGGCCGCCGTCGCCGGCCGACATCACGCGGATGCGGATCTCGCCGTTGGGGTCTT
Organism: Pseudomonadota bacterium; assembly: GCA_021777795.1. GTDB lineage: Bacteria > Pseudomonadota > Alphaproteobacteria > Rhizobiales > Beijerinckiaceae > Roseiarcus. Next base: position 4,854 of record JAJYDD010000176.1, read on the forward strand.
TGAAATCGCCGATCCAGCCGATCTCGACATCGACGGAGCCGCGCGCATTGGGTGGGCCGCCAGATCGGTCGCGTCGAACGGCGGGATCATGGCGAGGCCGCCTCGTTGAAGGCGACGAGCCCGAACAGGCGCCCGACCCGGCCGTCCGCGGCGCCAAGCGGCAACAGCAGCCGCTCGACCAGCGACACCTTGCCGTCGCCAAGCGCGAAGCGCGTATAGCGATAGCCCGGCGTTCCATCGAGCCGGCGGCGCAGCGCGTGCGCGATGTCCCCCAGAACCTGCTCGTCGCCCGGTCCGAGCGCGGTGCCGACAAGCGGACGGCCGAGCCGCGCCGAAAGCTCGGCCCCCACCTGCTCGAACCGCAATTCGGGATCGACGCCCGCGCCGACGGCGACGACATAGCTCAGCGGCGGCGGCGCCTCGCGCCACGGCCCCTCGTCGTCGAGGGTCGGGATGCGCCGCGTGGCCACGACATGGGCCCGCCAGGCCGCCATCGCGCGCTTCATCTCGTCGTCCTGAATGCGCGCGGCGATGCGCTCGACGGCGAGCAAAGTCTGGGGAGAGGCGAAGGCGCCGGGCAGCCGCCCGAGCTTCTCCAGCGCCGCGCGCGCCAGCCGCGTCTCCGACACTGGTTTCATCAGCACGGTCTCGCCCTGCGGCGGCGGCGCGTCCGTGCCGCCGGCCAGATAAATCGCGGGCGGCGGCGGGCGCCAGCCGCGCAATTCGGCGACCAGCGCCGCGCCGCGCCCGTCCTTCAGGTCGAAATCGGCGACCACGAGATCGAAGCCGCCCTCGGCCTCGGCGTGCGCCGCGGCGATCTCGAAGGCGGAGGCCTCGATGACGACATAGTGCAAGGCGCGGAAGACGCCGGCCAGATGGTCGCGCGTCAGCGGATCGTCGTCGACCAGCAGGATTTTCGCGCCGCCATGCAGGGGCAGCCCCTCCGGCGCATCGACACGCTCGCCCTCGACCGCCGAGCGGCGCAGATAGACCGAAACCCGGGTGCCGACGCCGATCTCGCTTTCGACGAAAGCGCGCCCGCCGCAAGCCGCCGCCAATTCGAAGGCCGAGGCGAGGCCGAGGCCGGTGCCCTTGCCGGCGGCCTTGGTGGTGAAGAACGGCTCGCCGGCGCGCCGCAGCGTCTCCGGCGCCATGCCGCAGCCATTGTCGGCGACGCTGAAGAGGACATATTCGCCCGCCTCCAGCCCCTCCGGTCGCTCGCCCGACGCGCAATTGGCAAGCTTCACCTCGATGCGGCCGTTGTGCCGGATCGCATCGCGCGCATTGGCGACAAGATTGAACGCCACCGATTGGAAGCGTTGCGGCGCGCCGAGCACCGCCCAGGCGTCCGGCGCCGCCTCCACCGTCAGCACCGCCTCGCCGCTGACGATATGGCGCAACAGATGGGCGTCGCGCGTCAGCAGCGCGGCGGGATCGAACACTTCCGTCGCCTCGCTCTCGGAGCGGGCGAAATCCAGCAACTGCCGGGCGAGCCCGGCGCCCCGTTCGGCCGCGCGCTCGACATGGTTGACGACGTCGAGCGCCTGCGGCTCCGTGACGCGCCGCCGCAGCAGCCGCGCCGCGCCGTGCACGGCGGCGAACACATTGTTGAAATCATGCACGACGCCGCCGACGAAGCGGCCGAACAGCCGCATCTTGTCGTCATGCGAGGCGCGCGCCTCGGCGTCGCGCAGTTTGCGCGAATTGGCCTCGAAATCGGCCGACAGCGTCAGCAGCGCCTGGCGCTGGCGCTTCAAGGCGCCCTGCATTTCGTGTTCGCGCTCGCGCAGCGCCGTCACGTCGCGCGAGACGACGAGCAGACAGCGCACGGCGCCTGTCTCGTCGGGCACCGGCGCCACCTCGACCTCCCACCAGCGCGGCTCGCCCTTGGCGGTCGGGCAGAAGCCGGCGAAGGAGGTCGCCTCTCCCGCGGCGCCGCGCTCGACGCTGTCGCGCACCAGCGCCCGCTCGGGGTCGCCCCAGGAGGCTTCCCAGAGCTGCCCGACGAACCCCGCGGGATCGTCGATCTGGAGCAGCTTTCGCGCGGCGGAGTTCATGCCGACGATACGGCCGTCGAGATCGACGAGCTTCACGCAATCGTGCGAGGCTTTCGTCAGCGCGAGCGCCAGCATCCGCCATTGCGAGGCGTGCTCGAAGGCCTCGTAGGCCGCCTCCGCGGCCGGTCGCGGCGCGGGCGCGGCGCCACCGGGGTCGCCCGGCGAAGCGCTGCGTTCGATTTCGACTTGCAATCCCTGCTTCCTTGCGCCGCATCACGGCGGCTTCGCCTGCCCCGCCGACGATGCATAGCGGCGGATGCGGACGGCGCGCGTGATTTGTTTTTGCCCGTTTCCCTTGACGCAAGCAAGCCGGGCGGGCCGGGCTAGCCCGGCGGCGACCGCCGTCCTATCTAAGCGGCGAAGCATAGGGATCGATATGGACCGCGACGAGGAAGCCAACCGCCTGTCCGCCCGCGCCAGCCGCTACGCGCGGCTCGGCGTCGAGGCCGGCGCCTTCGCGGCGCGGGTCGGGGCGAGCCGCCTCACCGGCGGAGAACGCGACGACGCGCGCGCCTTCGCCGAGGCTCTGGGCTCGATGAAGGGGCCGATGATGAAGGTCGCCCAGCTTCTGGCGACCATCCCCGACGCCCTGCCCGCCGATTATTCCGAGCAGCTCATGAAGCTGCAAAGCCAGGCGCCGCCGATGGGCGCGGCCTTCGTGAAGCGGCGGATGCAAGCCGAACTCGGCCCCGATTGGCGCGCCCGCTTCGCCGAATTCGATCTTAACCCCGCCGCCGCCGCCTCGCTCGGCCAGGTGCATCGCGCGGTGACGCTGGCGGGCGAGCCGGTGGCCGTCAAGCTGCAATATCCCGATATGGCCTCGGCGGTGGAGGCCGATCTTACCCAGCTCAACATGCTGTTCGCCGTCCGCCGCCGCTTCGGCGCCGCCATCGACACGCGCGAGGTGCAGATCGAGATCGGCGACCGGCTGCGCGAGGAACTGGATTACGGCCGCGAGATCAAGCTCGCCGCGCTCTATCAGATCATGCTGGCCGACACCGAGGAGGTGCGGGTGCCGCGCCCGCACCCGGAGCTTTCCTCCAAGCGCCTGCTGACGCTGGAATGGCTCGACGGCGCCAAGCTGCTTTCGTTCGAAGCCGCGTCGCCGGAGGTGCGCTCGGCTCTGGCCGAAAAGCTGTTCAAGGCGTGGTGGCGCCCGTTCCTGCGCTATGGCGTCATCCACGGCGACCCGCATCTCGGCAATTATTCGGTCGTCGGCGACGGCGAGGCCGTCAATCTCTACGATTTCGGCTGCGTGCGCATCTCCCGCCAGCC
>JAJYDD010000177.1 GCA_021777795.1 Pseudomonadota bacterium
CGACGTTGATGTAAACGGCGCGCGGCGGCACGGCGCGGCGCGCGTCGCCGACGAAAAAGCCCGACCAGGAGAGCAGCCGCCGGCTCCAGGCGGGCGCGCTGTTGCGCGAGCGCGCGGCCGGCCGCATCCGCGGATGGGCGCCCGGCGGCCCTTCCAGCCACGCCCACAGAGCTTCGGTCTGCCCCGTCTCCGCTTTGGTCCAAACCTGCTGCGCGGCGCGGGTGAATTCCCGCGCCCAGGTGGCGGCGATGCGGCGCGGCGGCCCACGCCCGTAGCGCACGGCCTCGCCCTGGAAGGTGGTCGAGAAGAAATGCGTGGCGAAGGCGAGGTCGATGCGATCGATGCCGGTCCCGGTCTCGGCGCGCAGCCGCGCGATGAGATGGCTCATGTCGTAGACGATGGGGCGCGCCGCCGTCCCAGCGGCCGCCGTCTTGGCGAAACTCGCGCCGCCGGCCCGCAACGCCGCGTGCAAAGAAAGCGCCTCGTTCACCCGGCCGCTCCGCGCGCGAGAATCCTGCGCGCGAGGACCCCTTTCGCTCCCCGCCAGGCATCGTTTCTGAGCCGTCGTCCAGCCATATGCGCGTGTCCTACGCCGACTTATGGGGCAGCTATACTTGCATCGAATCGAGTCGTCTACGGTTTGATGTTTACATCTGACGCGAGGCCTTCGCTCCGCAGCCGTGAGAAGACTATATTTTTGACTTCGACGCGCGGTGGGCGGCGTTTCCCGTCGCCAAGACACGCAAAGGGCGATGGTAAGTTCCTCTGCGGAGCCAAAAGGATCTTTTCCGACCGGAAGCCTGCCTTCATAATATTGTGTGAATCCCTTAAATACTCGGCCCCTACATGCGAATATATTTTCCGCATGCTCATGGCGAGCGCGGTCAGCGTGTGGACCATACGTGTGCATTTTATTCAAATAATGGGCGCCGCAGAGGCGTTGCGACGGCGCGGGCGGCTCTGCGGGATGGCCAATATTTTGCAGGCGAAATTTCTTGACGCGGCGCGCCGGCGCGCTCATTCCGAACGGGCGGCGAACCGCGTAAAGGCCGGACGTTTGACCGGCTCGGTGAGGTCGGCCATTGTCGTCTGGCGCGGGGACGGGGCGGGCGTTGATCTCGAAATCCACGATTGTGTCGGTTGAGGAAGCCGTCCTTGACGAAAGTGGCCTCTTGCGCGTTGAGGGCTGGGCGGCTGGCCCCGCAGCCGTCGAGCGCATCGAACTCGTCGCCGGCGGGTTCCGCCTCGGTCAGGCCCAATACGGCCTGCCGAGGCCGGACTTGGCGGCCGAACATCCAGAATTCCCCGACGCCGGCCGTTGCGGCTTCGCCTTCGTCGGCCAAATCGACGAGCCCGCGCGGCAGGCCGATCAGGTCTTCGTCATCGCCCATATCCGGGGTCAGGCGGAAAAGGCGGTCGCCGCGCAGCCGATCGTCAAGCCCGGCGAGGCTGCGCCGCCACCCGACGATTTGCGGTTCTTCTGCGATATTGCGGCGCTTTACGACGACGGCGCCGTCGAAGTCGGCGGCTGGGCCGCGCATGGCGATGAAGTGGCGGGCATCGAGATCAGCCTCGACGGCGTCGCCATCGGCGAGGCGCAGATCGGCCGGCCGCGGCCGGACGTCGGCAAGTCCCACCCCGACATTGCCTCCGCCGGCCGCAGCGGCTTTGAATTCGGCGCGATTCTGGAGGAACTGGCGGCCGGCGAGCACGAGGTGACGTTCGTCGTGAGCACGCTGGCCGGCGGCCGATTCGTGCGCAGCGTCAAAGCATCGACCCAGATCGCGCGCGAGTCCGGCCGCGCCGCCGAGCGCCAGGACATCCGCGTGTTCGTCGATTCGCCAAGGGTCGTGGACGGGGTGTTCGAGGCGCAGGTGCGGCGCATGCTGGCCATCGAAGGCTGGGCGATCGGCCGCCACGGCGTCGCGGCGGTCGAGGCGTTCCTGGACGGCGTGCTGGTCAGCGTCGCTTCGCGCGGCGTTCGGCGGCAGGACATCGGCGCCTCCTATCCGGACTGGCCGGACTCGTTGATGAGCGGCTACGCTATCGTATTGCCGCGCAAAGTGTTTTCGAAGGAGCGGCACGCGCTGCGCATCGTGGCGCGCGACCGGCGCGGCGAGGTCAAGGCGCTGGAGATTCAGGTCGCCGTGGCGCCGCTCGATCCCGAGGCGGAGCGCGGGCAGTTGCGCGGCTTCGTCACTGAAGCGGAAATCGCGCTCAAGCGCACGCTGATCGACGCCGCGCCGCCTGCGCCGGTTTTCGCCGTCATCGTCCTGCCGGGCGAGGAGGAGGGGGCGCTAGCGCGCACCCTGGAGAGCCTCGCCACGCAGGCATACGCGCGCTTTCGCGTCGGCTTCCCGGCCCCGAGCCGCGCCGCCGGCGAGGCGGCGAAGGGCGCGGCGGAAGCGGCGGGCGTGGCGCTGAGAGTCCTCGACGCGCGCGGAGATCTGGCCACGGCGGCCGAGACGCTGCTCGAAGGCGAAGGCGGCCAGCCGTTTGTCATGCGGCTGCGCGCCGGCGACCGGCTCGGGGCCGATGCGCTGCTGGAGTTCGCGCTCGACATCGTTACCCGCCCCGAGGAGGATTTTCATTACGCGGACGACAGCCGCCACGATCCCGGCCGGGGCAGGGTGGCCGAATATCTGAAGCCGGAATGGTCGCCCGACCTGCTGCTGTCGACCAATTATATCGGCCGCGTCTGGTGCGCCGGGCTCGACCTCGTGCGCCGCGTCGCGCCGGGGCTCGACGGCGGCGATTACGATCTCGTGCTGCGCCTCACCGAAGCCGCGCGCGAGATCGGCCGCGCGCCGCTGCTGCTGGCCGAAACGGAGCAGGCGAGCGACGCGCCCGAGCGCGAAAAGGCGGCGCTGCGCGCGGCGATGGCGCGGCGCGGGATCAAGGGCGGCGTGCGGGAGACAGCCGCGCCCGGCGTTTATCGCGTGCGCCGGCGGCTGCGCACCAAGGGGCTGGTGTCGATCATCATTCCGACCATCGCCAAGGGCGGCTTCATCGAAAAATGCGTGGCCTCGTTGCGCGCCCGCACCGCCTACAGCCGCTTCGAGATCGTGCTTATCGACAATATCCGCGATCCCGAGGCGCCGCAGAAGGAATGGTTGAAGCGCAACGCCGATTGCGTGGTCGAATATCCCGGCCCCTTCAACTGGTCCAAGCTCAACAATCTGGGCGCGGAGGCTGCCTACGGCGATTATCTGCTGTTCCTCAACGATGACGTCGAGGCGCTGGATCCGCGCTGGCTGCACGCGATGATGGAGCACGCCGAGCAGCCCGAGATCGGCGTCGTCGGCCCGCGCCTGCTATACCCAGACGGGCGCGTGCAGCATGCCGGGCTTTATCTGGTCGAAAGCAGCGGCCGCCACGCCTTCCGCTTCGCCGAGCGCGATGAACTCGGCGCCTTCGGCCTCGCGGTCGCCGAGCGCGACGTCGCGGCGCTGACGGGCGCCTGCATGCTTATGCGCCGCGCCGCTTTCGATGAGGTCGGCGGCTTCGACGAGGAGCATGCGGTCATCAACAATGACGTCGACATGTGCCTGCGAATGTGGCGGGCGGGTCTGCGCGTCGTCTATACGCCGCACGCGACCCTCACCCACCACGAGATGGCGAGCCGCTCGGAAGTGGACGACGTTTTCGACGAGACGCGGTTCAATCACGTCTGGCGCAACACCTTCGGGCTCGGCGATCCGTTCCATCATCCGCGCCTGTCGCGCGAGGAATACGGCTTTGCGCCCGATTCCGAGCCGGCGCGGGTGATCGTGACCGGCCGACCGCTGATGGCGCGCGAGCGGGTGCGCAGCATCCTGGTGCAGAAGCTCGATCACGTCGGTGATTTCATCACCGGCCTGCCAGCGATCCGGCGTCTAAAAGAGCGCTTTCCGCAGGCCGAGATTCACGTGCTGGCGTCCTCGGCTTCGGCAGGGCTGGCGCGGCTGGAGCCGGCCATCGCCAGCGTCATCGCGTTCAACTTTTTCCATTCTGTCTCGCAACTGGGGCCGCTGGAGATCGGCGAGAAGGAATGGGAGGAACTGGCGGGGCGGCTCAAGCCCTATGACTTCGATCTCGCCGTCGACATGCGCAAGCACGTCGACACCCGCGAGACGCTGAAACGCAGCGGCGCGCGGCTGACCGCCGGTTTCGACCGCCGCCACGCCTTCCCCTGGCTCGACATCGCGCTCGAATGGGATGGCGACGAGCGCTATCTCGCCAAGCGCACGCCGGTCGCCGAGGATTATCTGGCGCTCGCCGAGACGGTCTCGCTCGCCTTCGAGGGCGAACGGCGCTTCATCGCCGGTCCCACCAGCGAGGCGGCGGTCGCCGCCTTGCGCGCGCTGCCGGCCTTCGCCGATCTCGCGCCGGGGCTGTTCGACCGGCCGGTCGTCGGCCTGCACCCGGCCGCCGGCAACGTGCTGCGGCAATGGCCGCCGGGCCATTTCGCGCTGCTCATCGACCTCATCGTCGGCGCATTCGACGTCAATGTCGCGCTGATCGGCGCCCCTGGCGAGGCGCGCATCGTCGAGGCGACGCTGGAGGCGACAAGTGCGACCGACCGGGTCTGGTCGCTGATCGGGCGCACCAAGCTCGATGAATTGCCGACGCTGTTGAGCGCGCTGAGGCTGTTCGTCGGCAACAACAGCGGGCCGCATCACTTGGCGGCGGCGCTGGGCGTGCCGACGGTGGGCGTTCATTCGGGCGTGGTGTCGGCCCGCGAATGGGGGCCGCTCGGCCCCAAGGCGGTCGCGGTGCAGCGCGAAATGAGCTGCGGGCCGTGCTATCTCGACAAGCCCAGCGCCTGCGGGCGGGGCCTGGCCTGTCTGAACGGGCTGCGCCCGGCCGAGGTGTTTCGCGTCTGCGAGCAGATGCTCGGGGCGAGCCTGCGCCACAGCGGTTGACCTTTGATCGCCGCAATGGCGAGCTAGGCAAAAGGGCGTCACAGCAGGAGAAGCGGCGATATGCGCGAAGTGAAAATGCGCACGGTGTGGCCAGGGCCTCCGCCACGGCGCACCAAGATGGAGATTCCCGGCTGGGCCGGCGAGCGGATCCCGCGCGCCGACGGCGCGCGCGAGCAGGTCTGGCACTGCACGCCGTTCACCGAGGGCGCGCAATACGGGATAGAAGTCTTCTATCCCTTCGATTTTGAGCTGCACGTCTCGACCCGAGGCGGAAAGCTTGAGATCGAGGGCGATTTTCCGCCCCCGGGCGAGCCCGGGCAAGAAGGGCCGCCGTTCCGCAATTTCGGCGACGCCTTTTACACCCACCAGTCGCTCATCGACATCAACCCCGGCGAAGGCTACGCGATTCGCACCGAGCCGCACCCGCGCTTCTATTCCGACACGACGGGAACCTGCCCCATCGCCGTGCCGGCGTTGATACGCAACTGGTGGCCGATGATGTTCTTCATGGTGTTCAAGTCGCCGGAGGAAGGCCGCACCCACATCTTCCGCCCCGGCGAGCCGATGGCGCAAATCCTCGTCATTCCCGAGACCGCGGAGTTCGATCTGGTCGAGATGACGGAGGAAGAGAAGGCCGAGCGCGAGTTACGCTCGCGACGCATCTACGCCGCCCGCTCGACCATCGTCGCCGACACCGCCTGGCGCTCGTCCACCAACACGATATTCGACGGGGTGTATCGCCACATGTCGCGCGCCGCCAAGGCAAGGGCCGCCAAGGAGCCGGGCTCCGATCAGGGTTAAAGAAAAAACCGGCGCTCTTTCGAGCGCCGGTTGTTGTTTGGCTTGCCGCCGTGCGCGCCGATCAGTAGCCGCCCCAATAGTGATGATGGTGGTGGTGATATCGCCGGCGCCAGTAATAGTTGTGATGATGATGGTGGTGGCCCCAACCGCCGCCCCAACCCCAGTTGTGGTGGTGGTGATGATGCCATTGGGCGAGCTGGACGCCCTTATCGGCCGCTGGCGGCTGGGCCTCGCGGTTGGCGTCGAGCGCGGCGAGGATGGCGGCGGAATTGGGAACGGGATCGAGCAGTTCCGCAACCGATGAAGCTTGGAGCGCCTTCGCGGCGTCCTCGGGCGAGACCGCCGCCTCGGCGTGGGCCAAGGGGGCCGCGGCGGCGAGGGCCGCGACCAATCCGATTATGCTTTTATCCATTCTCTGTTTCTCCTCCGTGGACGAACCTGCCCGGTCCCCTGATGGCCCGGCCCTCCCGCGGCTCGGCGCCGCGCGAGGAACTAACGCACAACCCCCATGAGGGCTTCGCGAAAAACGAAGTGAACACGTGTTTTTGATCGCGTGTGACCAAGCTTTTGATCGCGTATGACCAAGCATCGCCGCACCAAGATTTCCAGGAAGGAAATGTCGATTTTCGGACGAAAATCCCGCTAAATCAAGAAGGCCAGGCAGGGATGCGGCGGGTCGCTGAGATGTCCGCTTAGCCTTTGAACTCCAAGGCGAAGCGGGTCAGCGCAGCGAGCGCCAGCGCGCCGTCCTCGCCGGTGATGGATTCGGCCGGATTGTGGCTGACGCCGCCGGCGCAGCGCACGAACAGCATCCCCGCCGGCGCCAGCGCGCCCATCACCATCGTATCGTGGCCGGCGCCGGAGGGCAGGTGGAAGGCGGGCAGCCCCATGCCCGTCAACGCCCGGTCGAAGCCCGCCACGATGCGCGCGTCGCAGACATAGGCGGGCGCCTCGTGGACCGGCTGCATCACGGTCTCGACATGGCGGCGCGCCGCAATCTGCGTCGCCGCCGCGTGGATGTCGCTGACGGCGCGCCGGCGCCATTCGTCGCGGGGGCTGCGCACGTCGAGCGAGAAACGGGCCAGACCGGGAATGACGTTGACCGCGCCCGGCTCCACTTCGAGCCGCCCGACGGTGGCGACGAGATCGGGTTCGGCCTTCGCCCGCGCCTCGACGGCCAGGATCATCTCGGCCGCCGCCGCCACGGCGTCGCGGCGCAAATCCATCGGCACGCAGCCAGCGTGACCGGCCAGGCCCGTCACCGTCACCAACATGCGCGTCGCGCCGTTGATCGCCCCGACGACGCCGAGCGCCAGGCCCTTGGCCTCCAGCACCGGCCCCTGCTCGATATGCAATTCCACGAAGGCCGCCACGCCGCGCGCGCGGGCCGAGTACGCGCGCTCGGGATCGCCGCCGAACGCCTTGAGCGCCTCGCCGACCGTCACGCCCTGCTTGTCCTTGGCCTCCATCGCGGTCGCCGAGAGCCCTCCTGCGAGCGCGCGCGAGCCGGTCATCGCGGTGGAGAAGCGCACCCCCTCCTCGTCGCCGATGGCGACGACTTCGAGGGCGTGGTCGAGGCGGATTCCCTTCTCGGCGAGTTGCTCGACGACCGCGAGCGCGGCGAGCGCGCCGAGATTGCCGTCGAAGCGGCCGGCGTCGCGCACGGTGTCGATGTGAGAGCCGATCATCAGCGCCGGCGCGCCGGCGCTCTTGCCCTCGTAGCGGGCGCGCACGTTGCCGACCGCGTCGATGCGCGCGCTCATGCCGGCCTCGACCGCCCATTTGGCGAACTGGTCGCAGGCCGCGCGATAGGAGGGGCTGAGATAGAGTCGCGTCAGCTTGCCGGGCTCGTCGGTGAAGGCGGAAAAATCGTCGAGGCGCGTCATCAGCCGGCTTGCCGCGCCGGCGGTGTCCAGATCCATCTCAGCCGCCTCTCAGTTCACGGTCGGGACGCCGAGCCAATGGGCGAGCACCGCGCGCTCCTTGGCCGTCATCTCGGTCAGGTTGTTGGGCGGCATAGCATGGGTCAAAACGGCTTGCATGCGGATCGCGGGGGCAAAGCGCGCGATATGCTGCGGCGTGTCGAGCAAAACGCCCTTCGGCGCCTCGCCGATGCCCTCCCAGACCGGCGCCGGCGCATGGCACATGGAGCAGCGGGTGGAGACGACCTCGACCACGTCGGCCGGCGCCTTGGGCTCGTCGGCGGAGGCGGCGCGCTCGGCGGGCGGGTTGAGGCCGAACTCATCGCGCACGCCGGGCGAGCCGGAGGTCGCGATCCAGAACGCGCCCCAAAGTGCGGCCGCCGCCGCCAGCCACGCCCACCACGGCGGGCGCGCATGGTCGGCGTGGAAGTTGTTGTAGAAATAGCGGATCAACGCCCCGGCCACGATCACGCAGACGACCAGCGCCGGAATCATGCGCGAATTGGCGTAGAGCACCGAATAGTGA
>JAJYDD010000003.1 GCA_021777795.1 Pseudomonadota bacterium
AAAGCGCGGTCGTGGTGAGCGCCTGAATGTTCGTCGAGCTCATAGTGTTGAGCTCGCCGGCGCTGAGGCCTGCGACCTCCCTGTTCGTCAGCGCCGAGACCTGAGTGGTCGAGAGCGCGTTGAGCGTAGTCGAGGCGAGAGCGCCGAGCTGGGCGCTGGTCAACTTGGCCGTGGCGACCGCCGCGAGGTTGGTCGTCGTCAGGCCGCCGAACTGGGTCGCCGACAGCGCGTCAAGCTGCGAGGTGCTGAGGACGGCGACCTGCGCCGTGGTCAATGCATTGAGCGCCGTCGAGGTCAGCGCGCCCATGACGGCCGATGTGACGCCGGCCAGCGCCGAGGTGCTCAGCGCCTGAATATTGGTGGACGTCAGTCCGTTGACCTCGGTCGAGGTCAGGCCCGAGGTCTGCTTGCTGGTCAGCGCCGCCATCTGCGTCGTCGTCAGGGCGTTGGCCGCCGTCGTCGTCAGGCCGCCGAGTTGCGTGCTCGACAGTCTCGCCGCGTTGAGCGCGTTGAGCGTGGTGGTGGCGATCGTCGTCAGTTGCGCGGTCGTCAGACCCTCGACTTGATTTGTCGTCAAAGCGCCGAGCTGGGTCGACGTCATGTAGCCGAGCGCCGTCGTCGTCGCGCCGGCCAGAGCGGTCGTGCCAAGACCGGAAAGCGCGGTCGTGGTGAGCGCCTGAATGTTCGTCGAGCTCATAGTGTTGAGCTCGCCGGCGCTGAGGCCTGCGACCTCCCTGTTCGTCAGCGCCGAGACCTGAGTGGTCGAGAGCGCGTTGAGCGTGGTCGAGGCGAGAGCGCCGAGCTGGGCCGAGGTGAAGCGTGAGACGTTGAGTGCGCCAAGCTGAGCGGTCGTCAGGCCGGCGAGCTGCGTTGAGGATAGGCCGTCGGCCTGCGCCGTGGTCAGCGCCGCGACCTGGGTCGTGGTCAAGCCGTTGAGCGCCGTCGTCGTTAGCGACGAGACCACCGTTGAGCCGACGCCGGCCAGCGCCGATGTGGTCAACGCCTGAAGATTCGTCGTCGTCAGCGCATTAAGCTCGGTCGCGTTGAGCCCGGAAGTCTGCCTGCTGGTGAATGAGGCGAATTGCGTCGAGGTCAGGGCGTTGGCGGCGGTGGTGGTCAGATTGGCGACCTGCGTGGACGACAGAGAGGCGGCGTTGATGGCGTTGAGAACAGTGGTGGCGACGGCGTTGAGCTGGGCGGCGCCCAGCCCCTGAACCTGTGCCGCGCTGAGGCCGCCGAGTTGAGTCGCACTGAGATTGGCGAGCGCGGTCGTTGTCGCCCCGGAAAGAGCGGCTGTGGTGATGCCGGTCAGCGCCGAGGTTCCGATCGCTTGCAGATTGGTCGAGGAGAGCCCGGTGATGTCGGTTGACGACAGCGCCACTGTCTGTCTGCTGGTCAGCGCGGCGATCTGCGTGGTGGTCAGTGCGTTGAGCGTCGTCGTCGTCAACCCGGGAATCTGGGTGGTCGAGAGCTTGGCCGCGTTCAGCTCGTTGAGCACGGTGGTGCTTGCCGTATTGAGCTGCGACGTCGTCAGGCTCTGCACCTGCAAAGTAGTCAGCGCCGCGAGCTGGTTCGAGGTCAGGTTGGCGAGCGCTGTCGTCGTCGCGCCGGCCAGCGTGTTGGCGGCGAGGCCCGAAACGGCGGTCGTGCTCAGCGCCTGCGCGTTGGTTGACGTCAGCGCATTCAGATCGGTCGAGGAGATCGCCGAAGCCTGGGCGGCGGTGATGGCGCCGAACTGCGTCGTCGTCAGATTACCGAGCGCTGTCGTGGTGAGACCGGAGATTTGCGAGGTCGAGAGGCTCGCCGCGTTGAGGGCGTTCAGCACGGCTGTGGTGGCGCTGTTGAGCTGCGCCGTCGTCAGACCCTTGGCCTGCGCCGAGGTGAGCGCGCCGAGCTGGGTGGCGGCTAGATTGCCGAGCGCGGTCGTCGTCAGCCCGGAGAGCGCCGTGCTGGTGACGCCGGTGAGCGCCGAGTTGGTCAGCGCATGGGCGCTGGTCGAAGTCAGAGCATTGATCTCGGTGGCCGACAGCGCAGCGGCCTGCCTGCTCGTCAGCGTGCCGAGCTGCGTCGTCGTCAGACTGCCAAGCGTGGTGGTGGTGAGGGCGCCGACTTGCGTCGCCGACAGATTGGACGCCTTGAGCGCGTTGACAACGATGACCGAAGCCGTGTTGAGCTGAGTGGACGTGAGCGCCTGCGCCTGCGCGAGGGTGAGATCGCCAAGCTCGGTGGTGGAGAAATTGCCGAGCGCCGTCGTCGTCAGGCCGGAAATCGTCGTGGTGGTGAGGCCCGTGTCGGCGGTGGTGGAGAGCGCCTGAAGGTTGGACGTGGTCATCGCATTGACGTCGGCGGCGCTGAGCGCGGTGACGGCGGCGCTGGTCAGCGCAGCGAGCTGCGAGGTCGTGAAGTTGTTGAGCGCCGTGGTCGTCAGGCCGGCGATCTGCGTCGAGGAGAGGCTCTGCGCGTTGAGCGCGTTGACGACCGTGGTTGAGCCGGTGTTGAGCTGCGTCGCCGTCAAGCCCTTGATCTGAAGAGTTGTCAACTCGCCGAGCTGCGATGTCGAGAAATTGCCGAGCGTCGTCGTCGTCAATTGCCCGATATTGGTTGACGTGATGCCGGCGATCGCGGTCTTGGTGAGCGCCTGGAGATTGGTGGTGGATAGGTTCGCCAGCGCGCCGGTGGAGAGAGCGGAGGCCTGGGCGCTGGTGAACTCGGCGATCTGACCGGTGGTCAGCGCATTGAGCGTCGTCGTCGTCAGGCCCGAAACCTGGGTGGTGGTGAGATTGGCGACGTTGAGGGCGCCCAGCGTCGTCGTCGAGCTCGTGTTGAGCTGCGTCGTCGTCAGCGACTTCACCTGCGCGGCGTTGAGGCGGGCGAGCAGCGTGGCGCCGAGATTGCCGAGCGTCGTCGTCGTCATGGCCGAGACCTGGGCGGTGGTGAAGCCGCCGAGTTGGCCCGCCGAGAGACCCTGCAACTCCGTGCTGGTCAGCGCGTTGACGTTCGTCGTCGAAAGCGAGCCGAGCACCGTCGCGGTCATGGCGTCGGCCTGGGTGTTGGCGAGCGCCAGTATCATCGCCATGGATAGCGACGGCCCGGCCTGACTGGAAAAGCCTGTGATCTGGCTCGTCGTCAGCGCGGATTCTGCGGTGGTGGTCAGCGCGCTGAGCTGGGAGCCGCTGAGTGCTGCGACCTGCGAGACCGTCAATGCGGCGACGTCGGTGGTCTTCAGCGTCGCCATCGTCGTAGTCGACAGATTGGCGATCTGCGCATTCGACAGCGAACTAATGAATGACGTCATTGCGAACCCCCAGAGCGCTCACTTTAGCCGACGAATCCGCGCGCGAATCATCATCGAAGCTCCGCCGCCGTCCGTATCGGATACAGACTTATTCGAGTCAGGCAAGATTATGCTTAGCATCTTTCCAATTCATTACCGTGTGACGTAGAAGTTATTCATTACGTAGCGTCATAAATATTGACGTAACACCCAATTTGTCCAATTACTACTGCTTACGTAAGCGTAATTACGGCGGAACAAATATAATATAACGACGAAGATTGTTGCACAGCGACGTATAGATTTGAATTTTATTTGTCGCACTGGATGTACGATTGCGAGAAATCACATCCTCCGCGCGAAACACTGCTTAAATCTGGCGTGGCTGCGCTGCGGTTCAACGTCCGCGCCAACGACGTCGACGCCGCAGCGCCGCCCCAGGCCGAATCGAGGCTTGCGCCAGGGTTACGCGGCGCCTAACGACGGGACACAACCGTTACGGAGACCCGCCCTGCCCCCTGAGCCGACCCCCTTTACGCGCATCGGCGGCGCTGACGCCGTTGACGCACTGGTTGAGCGCTTCTACGCCGAGATGGATGCGCGCCCCGAGGCGCGCGGCATCCGCGCGCTGCACGGCGCCAATCTCGCCGCGACCAAGTTTGTGTTCAAGCGCTACCTCGGCGAGTGGCTCGGCGGCCCGCCGCTTTATTCAAGCGAACGCGGTCACCCTCGGTTGCGCATGCGCCACTTGCGCTTTCCCATCGGCGAGGCCGAGCGCGACGCCTGGCTCCTCTGCATGCGCGCCGCGCTGGAGGCGACGGTGGCGGACGCGACGGCGCGCGAAGAGGTGTTCCAGGCCATGGCTTCGCTCGCCGATCACATGCGCAATCGGCCGCCCGGCGGGGCTTGAGCGGCGCCGCTTGTCGGGGGCGGAGCGCTGTGTTAACCGCCGCTCGCCAAAAAATGCGGCGTCAGCGGCCGCGCGTGGGGAGAATGGCATGGCGGATCTAGACGGCAACAGCGGCTCCGAGACGGCCAATGCGCCGAGGTTCTCCGTGCTGACGCAATTCACCCGCGACTTTTCGTTCGAGAACCCCAATGCGCCGCGCACGCTCGCCCCTCAGGCGCAGGCGCCGCGCATCAACTTGCAGATCAACGTCAATGCCCGCCAGCTCTCGCCGAGCGACTACGAGGTGAGCCTGCACCTAGAAGGCGGCGCCGGCGAGGGGCCGGATGCGCTGTTCAAGTTCGAGCTGCAATATTGCGGCGTGTTCCGGCTGGAAAACATCCCGGCCGAGCAGGTTCAGCCTGTGGTGATGATCGAAGGGCCGCGCATCCTGTTCCCGTTCGCGCGCCAGATCGTCGCCGAGGCGGTGCGCGGCGGCGGCTTCCCGCCGCTCTACGTCGATCCCATCGATTTCCAGGGACTTTATCTCCAGCGACTCCAGCAGGCGCAGGCGATGCAAGCAGGGCAGACCGGCAGGGCCTAAGTCGCCGCAGGCTCGGGCAGGTATTTGAGCCAGGTCGCCGGAGCGCCGAAACTCTCGAACTGAGCGCGATGGGCGCGCTCGGCCGCCTCATCGAGGCGGCTCGGCAAGGGCGCCGGCCGCAAAGCCCGTCCGGACGTGCGCGGCGCGGTAGCGGCGGCGGAGATGACGGTCGCGCTGGGCGCGAGGCCCAGGCTGCGCTGGCGGCCGCCGCACAATTCGCAATAGACCTCGACCAGGATTTCCGCGTCGAGCAGCGCGCCGTGGCGCACGCGGCGCGAACGGTCGATGCGGTAGCGATCGCAGAGCGCGTCCAGGCTGTTGGCGGCGCCAGGGTGCTTGCGCCGCGCCAGCGCCAGCGTATCGACGATGCGCTCCGCTACGAGCGCCGCGCGGTTGAGCCGCGCCAGTTCCGCATTGAGGAAGCGGGTGTCGAACTCTGCGTTGTGAATCACGAGCGGGTCGTCGCCGATAAAGGCCAGGAAATCCTCGACGACGGCGGCGAACACCGGCTTATCGCGCAGGAATTCCGTGGAGTGGCCGTGGACGCGAAACGCCTCCTCCGGAACGTCGCGCTCGGGATTGATGAGGACATGATAGCTACGGCCGGTGGCGATCTTGTCGACGATCTCGACCGCGCCAATCTCGACCAGGCGGTCGCCCTTGGCGGGGTCGAGCCCGGTGGTCTCGGTGTCGAGCACGATCTCACGCATGGGTTTGTCGCTCCATTCCGACGACGGCGCGCAAAAAATCCTCGGCCTGCCGGCGAGACTCTTCCATAGAGCCGCCGGTGTCGATGACGAAATGGGCGCGCCGGCGCTTTTCCACATCCGGCGTCTGACGCGCTAGCAACGCCTCGAAGCGCGCTGCGTCCGCGCCGGGACGCGCCAGGGCGCGCGCACGCTGAACCTGCGGCGGGGCGCTCACCACGAGGACGACGTCGACCTTGCGCTCACCGCCAGTCTCGAAAAGCAGCGGAATGTCGAGGATCGCGGCGCGGACGCCGGCGAGTCGGGCCGCCTCCAAGAAACGCGACCGCCGGGCGCCGACGGCCGGATGGACGATGGCTTCCAGCCTTCGCATCGCCTCAGGGTCGCCAACCACCCGCGCGCCAAGCCGCGCCCGATCGACGACGCCATCGACGACGACGCCGGGAAAGGCGGCCTCGACGAGCGCCGCCTCCTCGCTGCGATAGATGTCATGCACGGCGGCGTCGGCGTCGAACACCGGCGCGCCGAGGGCGCGCATCATCCCCGCGACCGTGGATTTGCCCATCGCGATGGAGCCGGTGAGGCCGACAAGGATCATGGCGTCACAGCCTCAAGGCGCCGAGCCCGCGCAAGGCGGCGAGCAGCTTTAACATAGGCAGGCCGAGAATGGTCGAATGGTCGCCCTGCACCCGTTCGAACAAATGCGCGCCAATACCTTCCCATTGGTAGACGCCCACGCTGCCAAGCACGCCGGGGCCAGCGGCGTCGAGATATTCGTCGAGCGCCGCCGCGCCAAGCGCCCGCATCGTCATCTCGGCCGCGTCGGCGCCGGAAGCGACGATCTCGCCGTCGCGCGCGATCGCGAAAGCGGAAGTCAGGCGATGGGCGCGCCCGGAGAGCGCCGAAAGCGTGCGGATCGCCTGCACGCGGGTCGAAGATTTGTGGAAAAGGGCGCCATCAAGCGACAGCACCTGATCGGCGCCGATCACCAGGGTCCCTGACGCGCGCGCGCTCAGGGCTTTCGCGCGCGCCAGCGCCGAGGCGAGATTCTCAGGCGCCGCGCCGGGCATGGCGGCCTCAAGAGCGCGCTCATCGACGTCGGCGGCGACGACCTCGAAAGGCAAGCCGGCGGCCTCCAGCAAGCGGCGGCGGGTGGGGCTGCCGGAGGCGAGCGCGAGGCGGAAATCCTCGTTCCAAATCGACGACATGCTCAAAAGCTCAGGCCTGGGCGATGAATTTGAGCCGATGTTCACGATAGAGGTCGATGATCGCCGCCGCCGTCTCCTCGATGGAGCGGCGCGTCACGTCGATCATCGGCCAGCGCCGCTCGGCGAACAGGCGGCGCGAGGCGCCGATCTCCTCGGCGACCGACACCCGGTCGATATAATCGCTCTGCGTGTCGGCGTTGAGCGACAATAGTCGATTCTGTCGGATCTGGACGATGCGCTCGGGCGAGGCGATGAGGCCAACGAGGAGCGGGCGGCGCAGTTCGGTCAGGCCGCGCGGCAGCGGAACCTGCGGCACGAATGGCACATTGGCGGTCTTGAAGCCGCGATTGGCGAGATAGATGCTCGTCGGCGTCTTCGAGGTGCGGCTGACGCCGACCAACACGATGTCGGCCTGCTCCAGATTCTCCGGCATCTGTCCGTCGTCGTTCATCATCGTGTAGTTGAGGGCGTCTATGCGCTTGAAATAATCAGCGTTGAGCATGTGCTGGGCGCCGGCGCGGGACGTGGCGTTCTGGCCGAGATAGGACTGGAACAGGGTCAGGATCGGCCCCAGCACGGAAAGGCAGGGCGAGCCGGAGGCGTCGCAGCTCGCCTCCAGCCGGCGCGACAGCTCGGGGTCGACCAGCGTGAACAGAACAATGCCGGGCGCGTCCTCGATCTCGGCGATGACGCGGTCGAGCTGGGCGGTGGTGCGCACCAGCGGATAAACGTGCTCGATCGACGCAACGCCCTGGTATTGCGCGGCGGCGGCGCGCGAGGCCGCGATCAGCGTCTCGCCGGTCGAATCGGAGACCAGATGCAGGTGGAAATAGCTTCGCCCCATACCATTCCCTTTAAGCAAGCGCTTTTGCGGCCCATCCCCAGTATTCTCGCCGCCATGGGGAGGGATGTGGACAAGTCGCCGTCCCCAGCGACGAGGCCTCCTGAGCCCTGTTTTCATCCACAACTTAGCCGCTCGCCCAAGCTCGCGCCACCGCAACCGTGGACAGTGGGGACAACGGACGACGTCCCGGCGCCGTCCACAGCGGCCTTCTTAACGAACCGTTTACGAGTCCTAAGGAATCGTTAAATTATCCCCAGCCCTCTTAACGTCTCGCCCGTCCGCCGCCGAGACGCGCCGAAATGGGGACAACCTGTCGTCGACGGCTTATGAGTCTTTTCCCCCGGCTAACAGAAGTAGAAGAGTCTTAGAGTCTCTTTATATTGATAGAGCTTGGCGCCTAGCGCCAGACTCCCTACGCGAGCGAAAGCGACTCATGGAAAACTTCGCGATCTGGATAAAGGCTTTGCATATTCTGGCGGTGATCTCCTGGATGGCGGGGATGCTCTATCTGCCGCGTCTATTCGTTTATCATACAGGAGTCGCACGGGGGTCAGAGGCTTCCGAGACGTTCAAGGTCATGGAGCGACGGCTCCTGAAAGCCATCATGAACCCGGCCATGATTGTCGCGTGGGCGAGCGGGCTCTATATCGCCTACTCCTTCGGATATTTCCGCGCGCCGTGGTTGCACGCCAAGCTCGGGCTAGTGTTGCTGCTCTCCGGCTTCCACGGCTATCTCGCCGGTCGCGTGCGCGCCTTCGCCGAGGACCGCAACGACAAGTCGCAACGCTTTTACCGCTTCATCAACGAGGTTCCGACGCTGCTGATGATCGGCATCGTCGTCCTGGTGGTGGTTAAGCCATTTTAAGGCTGGTCGATCAGGCGCTCCAGATAGTGACGCTCCTCGGGCGGCCGGTTGGGATCGGAGAGCCGGCGGCGCAGCTCCTCCAACACTTTGCGCGCACGTGCGGCAGGGTCTGGGCCGCCAGAAAGCTCCCCCTCGGCCGCGCCACGCATTCCGTCCCGGTCGCGCCCTAAGGGATCGTCGTTCTGGCCCTGCTGGCGGGCGCCACGCCGGCCGACATAGCCCTTGCCGCCCTTGCCGCGGCCGCGCATCTGCTCGGCCATCTGCTGGCCGCCTTTGCGCAGCGCTTCGATCGCTTTGCCCTGGGCGTCCACGGCATCGCCTTTGGCGCTATGGCCGTAGCGACGCTCCGTCTTGCCGTCGCCGTCGCCATTTTTGAGGTTCTTCTGCGCCTGGCCCATGTCGCCGTCGGCGTCGCTGAGGTTCTTCGGCGTATCGACGCCGGCGCCGCGCAATTGCCGCTGGATTTCGTCGAGACGATCTTTCAACCCCTTCTGGCGCTCAGCGAGGCGGGGATCGCCCTTGTCCTGCGCTTCCGGCTGGTCGCCCGAACGCTCGCGCTGGTCCTGGCGGAAGGTGTCGTCGCGCAGCGCCTGCTGGTCTTTCAGTAACTTTTGGAGATCGCGCATCGACTTGCGCATCTGCTTGGAGGCGGGATCGGTCTTGCCGGTCTCGGCGCTGCGCAGGTTCTCCATCATCTCCTGCAACTGGTCGAGCATCGCCTGCGCGTCGTCCTTGGCGCCGGCGTCGGCGTCCTTCTGCAATCGGTCGAGCATGTCGCCGAGGTCTTTGGAGTCCATTGGCGGATCGTCCTGCGCCGCCTGCTTGCCGGCGTTGCGCATCATCTGGGCCATATAGCGCTCGGCGGCGTTGCGCAGGTTCTGGGTCAGGCGCTTGAGTTCCTCGGGGCTCGCGCCCTTGCGCAGGGCTTCGCGCAGCTTGTCCTCGGCGGCGCGCAGATCCTTCAAGGCTTGGCTGGCGTCGCCGTTCTCGATGGATAGCGCCAGCGCCCACAGCCACGCGGCAACGGCGCGCAGGTCATCGTCGTTGCGCGCCGCGTCGAGTTTTCGCGTGGCGCCGTCGAGATCGAGGTAAACGCGGGGGCTCACCTGGAACAACTCGGGACCGAGTTGCAGGGCCGCTAGAGCCCGCTTGAGGCGCGGCGTGTTGCGGTCGGGGTCGAGCACGAGGTCGCGCCGAAGCTCCACAAGCGCCTTCGCCAGGGGATTGACGAAGGGATGCTGCGGCAGTGTCATCTCGACGGGCGGGCTGGTCGCCGTCGCACCGGAGACGCTCTTGGCGGTTAGCGTCAGGGTGACGCGCGCGCCGGCCCAGGGATGCTCGGAGAGATCGACGGTGCTGCGCGCCTCGCCCGTCCCATTGGCGCCGTCGGGCAACGACAGGGCGAGCTTCGGCGGCCCAAACAGCGTGTGCGCCGCGCTCGGCCCCTTGACCAGGGAGACGCCGCCGCCCGCTTCGCGCACGCCATAGCCGTCCTGGATGGCGTAATGCAGGGTCACGGAGCCCGAATAATTGGCCGCCGGCGGATCAAGCAGGCGGATCGTCGGCGCCGTTTTCGGCTGAACTTTCAGCGTCAAGTCGGCTGCAAGCGTCCCGCCGTTGGTGATGCGCGCTTCGCCGTCTCTATGGATGGCGAAACGGCGCTCTCCGACCGAGGGCGCGGGCGTGGCGCTAAGGCCGCCGCTGACGGAGACGTCTACCGCTCTGGGATCGGCGCGCACGACCAGAACCGAATCCTCCGGCGCTTGGATTTGCCGCGCAGCGCCGTCGCCGATCTTAAGGAAGATCGGCGGCTTGCCGGTATAGGTCGGCGGGTCAATCCAAGCGTCTACGCGCGCCGCCTGCGCGTGGGCGAGGCTGGGCAGGCCGTGGAAGGCGGCGTCGAGACGGGCGAGGCGCTCAGAGCCCGCCGCTAAGAAGCCGACGAGGGCCAGCAGGACCGCGGCGAAGCGCAAGGCGTAGGGATCGCGCGCCGCCACATGCGGCGAGGGCGGCTTGACCGAAAGCCGCCCGACTTCGCGCGCCAGCCGCTCCTTATGCAGCGCCCAAAGGGCCCTCGTCGCGGGATCGTCGCCGGCATTCGCGAGGCTGTCCTCCAGCGCCGAAGCGGGGCGATGGGCGATTTCGGCGTCGCGGTCGAGGCGGCCGAGCGCCCGCGCCCGCTCCGGCCAGCGCAACTGAACCAGCGGCGCCAGCGCCGCCAGCAGAGCGAGGGCGAAAAGGCCGAGCGCGACGGCGCGCGCCAACGGCGGCGTCTCGAACCACAGCCCGAACCAGGAGGCGGCCAGAAACAGCGCCACGACCGCGCCGGCGAAGGCGAGCGGCGGCCAAATGCCTTCCCACACCAGGGTCAGTTCCGCCCTGCGTCGGAGACGCTTCAGCCGGTCTTGCGGGTTTTCCGACGGCAAATAGGATCTCCGGGGCGCGCGACACTCATTCTACGCCCGGGAGCAACCCTCACGCCAACCAGGGCGGAAGTTTGTCCAGGCCGATCAATTCCTCATAGCTGGGCCTTGGCCGCACTACGGCGAAGCGGTCGCGATCGACCAGCACCTCGGGGACGAGCAGGCGCGAATTATAAGTGCCAGCTTGCACCGCGCCATAGGCGCCGGCGGTCAGCACGGCCAAAAGGTCGCCAGCGCGCGGCGCCGACATTTCGCGCGAAAGGGCGAGATAATCGCCGCTCTCGCATACGGGACCGACGACGTCGGCGACGAGGCGGCGGCTGTCCGGCGCGGCTTCGCGATAGGGGCGCAATTCGTGATGCGCTTCGTACAGCGTCGGCCGGATGAGGTCGTTCATGCCGGCGTCGACGATGACGAAGTTTTTCGCCTCGGCCCGCTTCACGTAAATCACCGAGGTCATCAGCACCCCGGCATTGCCGGCGATGAGCCGGCCGGGCTCCAGGAAGATCTCGCAATCGAGCTTGGCGGTGCGGCGTGCGACGATTGCCGCATAGGCTTCGGGGCGCGGCGGCGGATCGTTGTCGAAGCGATAGGGCACGCCGAGGCCGCCGCCGAGATCGACATGGCGGATGTCGTGGCCGTCGGCGCGCAACATCGTGACGAATTCGGCCAGCAGCGCGAAGGCGTCGTCGAAGGGAGAAAGATCGGTGATTTGCGAGCCGATATGCATATCGACGCCATCGACCTCGACGCCGGGAAGCGTGCGAGCGCGGGCGTAAACCTCGCGGGCGCGAGAAATCGGCACGCCGAACTTGTTCTCCGACTTGCCGGTCGAGATCTTGGCGTGGGTGCGGGCGTCGACGTCCGGGTTGACGCGGATGGCGATGCGCGCGCGCATCCCCTTGGCGGCGGCGACCTCAGACAGCGTCTCCAATTCCGGCTCGGATTCGACGTTGAAGCAGCGGATGCCGGCATCCAGCCCCAGCGCCATTTCCCGTCGCGTCTTGCCGACGCCGGAGAAGATGATCTTGCTCGCCGGCGTCCCCGCGGCCAGCGCCCGGCGCAATTCTCCCTCCGATACGACGTCCATGCCGGCCCCGAGATTGGCCAGCGTTTTCAGCACCGCCTGGTTGGAATTGGCCTTCATTGCGTAGCAGACGAGCGCGTTCTGGCTGGCGAAAGCCTCGGCGAAGATCCGGTAGTGGCGGGTCAGCGTCGCGGTCGAATAGCAATAAAACGGCGTGCCGACGGCGGCCGCGATCTCGGCGAGATCGACACCCTCGGCGTGGAGGCGGCCGTCCCGATATTGGAAATGCTGCATGGGGCGCGATCTATTGCAATAGGGGGTCGAGAACGAAGGCTTGTTTGGGCGGCGTGATCTTCTGGCTCGTGCGATGCATCTGCATGTCGTGTTTGGTGGCGGGCGTCTGCACGGCGCGGGGGTCCGGCGGCGGCTCCAGATCGCCGCGCCGGCCGCAGCCCGCAAGAACCAGCGCCGCCGCCAACGCCAGAAGCGCAGTGCGGGGTTTCAGCTTTAACCACACGAAAGGTGACTCCGGGACGATCGAGGCCTTTTATAGGCGGCTTTGCCGCAAAGGGCGAGGCCGGGGCGAGTTCGGGATCATTTTCCGTCCTCCGAACGTTATCCAGCCGACAGCTTGTGCCGGAGCCCATATGTTCACGCTTCTCGTCGTTGTCCTCGTAATCCTGTTCGCGACGGGCGGAGGCTTTTACGGGCGGCGGGCGAGCTGGGGGCCGCGAGGGTTCGTCGGGTTGCTGCTGCTGGTCCTGGTGGTGATTCTCGCGGTCTGGGCGCTCAACGAATTACTGCTGCCGCCGCTGCCGATGCTCGCCAACCCGCCCTCAATCAGCAAATAAGCCCCTAAATCAGGCCGGCCTCGCTCAACTCAGCGCGCAGATGCGCGACGCCCCTCTTGGCGTAGGCGAGCGCCGGCGCTTTCTTGGGATCCTGCTCGGCTTCCAGCACGACCCAGCCGGAATAGCCCTGCAATTGCTTGAAAACAGCGCCGTAATCGACCATGCCGTCGCCGGGGACAGTGTAAACGCCGAGATCGGCGCCCATCCCGAGGATCGAATCGAGGAAGCTCCAGTCTTCGGCGTGGCTCTGGCGCATCTGCTTTTCGCGCACGTCCTTGCAATGGACATGGCCGATGCGCTCGCGATAGCTCCTCGCCAGCCCCGCGGGGTCCGCGCCGCCCCAGCGCGCGTGGCCGGTGTCGAGCAAGAGATGCAGGGGCGGCTTCGTATAGGCCATCAGGCAGTCGATGTCGGCCTCGGACTGGACGATCGTGCCCATATGGTGGTGGTAGCAGGGTTTAAGCCCCTCATCGGCGAGGCGGGCGGCGAATTCCGTGAGCTTGGCGCCGAAGGCGATCCATTCGGCCTTAGTCAGGCGCGGGCGCTGCGAGAGCGGCTTGGCGCGGTCGCCGTGGATGGCGTTCGAGGTCTCGGCGAGGATGATGATGTCGGCCGCGGCGCCTTTCGTCATCGCGACATGCGCTTTCGTCGCCTCGACCTCCTCGGCGACGGAGCGCCGCAGAAGTTCGGTCGAATACCAGCCGCCGACGAACACCATGCCGAATTCGGCGAGCTTGGCCTTTAGGGCCGCGCCCTCGCCCGGCATCTTGTGGCCCTTCTCCATGCCGACGACGCCAGCCTCGCGGGCCTCCGCGAGGCAGGTTTCCAGCGGCGTGTCGCCACCGATGTCCTGGAGGTCGTCGTTGGACCAGCCGATGGGGTTGGCGGCGATGCGGATCATCTCAATCTCCCAGGCGCTGAGCCTTCAGCGCGTCTTCATAGTCCGCGCGCGCGGCGGTCACTTCGTCGCGTGCGGACACTTCCGGCACGGCCACTTCCCACCACGCCCCGCCGGCGTCGGTCGACGGCAGGGGATCGGTGTCGATGACGATGACCTCGACGGCGGCGGACCGGCGCGCCGCCGTGAAGGCGCGCTCCAGTTCCGCGATCGAGGCGACCTTGACCGCATGGGCGCCCATCGCGGCGGCGTGGGCGACAAAATCGACTTCCGGCAGCCGCTCGTGACGGGCGTCGCGCAGAAGGTTGTTGAACGGCGCGCCGCCGGTCGCCTTCTGCAAGCGGTTGATGCAGCCGAAACCTCCGTTGTCGTTGATAACGATCGTCAGCTTGAGCCCGAGCATGACGGCGGTGGCGATCTCGGAATTCATCATGAGATAAGAGCCGTCGCCGACGACGATGATTACCTCGCGCTCCGGCAGCGCCATCTTGACGCCGAGGCCTCCGGCGATCTCGTAGCCCATGCAGGAATAGCCGTATTCGACGTGGTAGCCGAGCGGCGCGCCGGCTCGCCACAGCTTATGCAATTCGCCGGGCAGGCCGCCGGCGGCGCAGACGACGACGTCGGACTTTTCGCCCGCCCGCATCAATGCGCCGAGCACCTCGGCGTCGCTGGGCAGTTCGGCGTTGGTAGGCGCCGTGTAGCGGGCGGCGGTCGCCTCCCATTCGGTTTTGGCTTTGAGGGCGGCCTCGGCGTAGGCAGGCGGTGCTTTCCACTCGCTGAGCTTCGCGTCGAGCGCGGCCAGACACGCGCGCGCATCGCCGACCACGGCGACGGCGCGGTGCTTGCCGGCGTCGAAGGGCTGCACGTTGACGGAGATGAAGCGCCGGTCGGGGTTGCAGAACAAAGCCCAGGACCCGGTGGTGAAATCCTGGAAGCGGGTGCCCACGCCGAGTATCACGTCGGCTTCGGCCGCCAGCGCGTTGGCGGCTTGTGTGCCGGTGACGCCGAGCGCGCCCATCACCAAGGGATGATCGTCCGGCGTGGCGGATTTGCCCGCCTGGGTCTCGGCGACCGGCAGGCCGCGCTTTTCGCAGAACGCGAGGAGTTCATTTTCCGCCTCCGAATAGAGTACGCCGCCGCCACAGACGACGAGCGGGCGTTTGGCGGTCGCGAGCAGCGCAACCGCCTCCTCGACTTCGCGAGGGTCGGGCGCCGCGCGGCGGATGCGGTGGACCCGGGGCGCGAAGAAGCTGTCGGGGTAGTCATGGGCTTGCGTCTGCACGTCCTGGCAAAAGGCGAGCGTGACCGGGCCACATTCGGCGGGGTCGGTCAGCATGGCGAAAGCTCGGTTGAGCGCCGGCACGATCTGCTCGGGACGGATGATGCGGTCGAAATAGCGCGACACCGGGCGGAAGCAATCGTTGGCGCTGACCGTGCCGTCGCCGAAATCCTCGATCTGTTGCAGGACGGGGTCGGGCGCGCGGGAGGCGAAGACGTCGCCGGGGATCAGCAGCAGCGGCAAGCGATTGACATGGGCAACTGCGGCTGCGGTGACCATATTGGTCGCGCCGGGGCCGATGGAACTCGTGCAGGCCATCAGACGCTGGCGGCGCGACGCTTTGGCGAAGGCGATCGCCGTATGGGCCATCGCCTGCTCGTTATGGGCGCGATAGGTCGGCAAATCCTCGCGCGCGCCATAAAGCGCCTCGCCCATGCCTGCCACGTTGCCGTGACCGAAGATCGCGAACATGCCCTCGACGAGCCGTTGCTCGCGCCCGTCGATCTCTATGAACTGGCGGCTGAGGAAGCGCACCAAAGCCTGCGCGGCGGTCAGACGCACCATGCCAGTCTCCTGTCGCGTTTCCCTTGGCGAAGGGCGATAAACCCGTTCCAGCGCGCGCGCAAATGAAACAAAAATTCTATTCACAAGTCAATATGGAACAGCTATTCTTTTTTCGAGGCGGTCAAGCAAGGGAGGCGAATATGCGATTCGGAGTCATCGGCGCGGGGCGCATTGGCAAGATCCACGCCGGCAATATCGCGCGGCGTGGCGATTGCGCGGTGGCGATGATCGCCGACGCCGACGCCGGAGCGGCCGAGGCGCTCGCCGCAGCGACGGGGGCCAGGACCGGTTCGGTCGAGGAGATTCTGGCCGCCAAGGACATCGACGCGGTGGCGATCTGCTCGCCGACCGACACCCACGCCGACCTCATCGAGCGCGCCGCCCGCGCGGCCAAGGCGATCTTCTGCGAAAAGCCGGTCGATCTCTCGGCAGACCGGGTGCGGGCCTGCCTGGAAGTGGTGAAAGCCCATAAGGCTAAGCTGATGATCGGCTTCAATCGCCGCTTCGACCCGAATTTCGCCAGTCTCGCCCGCCGTATCGGCGAAGGCGCGGTCGGCGCGGTCGAGCTTGTGCAGATCACCTCGCGCGATCCCTCGCCGCCGCCGGTCTCCTATATCGCGCGCTCCGGCGGCTTGTTTCGCGACATGATGATCCACGATTTCGACATGGCGCGCTTCGTGCTCGGCGAGGAGCCGGTCGCCGTCTCCGCCTTCGGCGCGGCGCTCGTCGATCCCGCTATCGGTGAGGCGGGCGACGTCGACACCGCCGTCGTCATCCTGCAAACGAAGTCCGGCAAGGTCGCCGAAATCTCCAACTCCCGCCGCGCGACCTACGGCTACGACCAGCGCGTCGAGGCGCATGGGTCGCAGGGGTTGGTCGTCGCCGGCAATGTGCGCGAGACCACTGTGGAGCACGCCGGCGCGCACGGCTACACCGCCGACAAGACGCTCAACTTCTTCCTGGAGCGCTACGACGCCGCCTATCGCCTGGAGCTTGACGCCTTCATCGCCGCCGTGAAGGGCGGGAGCGAGCCGAGCCCCAGCGGTTTCGACGGCCTTCAGGCGCTGCTTCTCGCCGACGCGGCCTATGAATCGTGGAAGACGGGCAAGACGGTGACGCTCGGCTGACTCAGAACGGCGGCGGCCCGATGTGAGCCGCCCAATAGGCGCGCCCGCCCGCCTCCCACGCCGCTTGTACCAGCAGGAACAGCACGACGCAGAGCGTAATCGAGCCCAACGTCATCAGCAGGAAGCCGAACACGTCGCCGGCCAGGCGCCAGAATCGGCGCCGGGGCTTTGCCGGCGGCGGCGGTTTGTCGCCTTTCGCCTGCCGCGCCAGCGCGCCGGCCCGCGCATGGGCGCGGATATGCTCGGCGGGCGCCGAGCGGCTGCGCCAATCGGAGGCGAGCGCCTGCTCGCGCTCGACCAACCGGCGCGCGACATAATTCGTCACCGCCGCGACGATCTTGTCGGGGCTCTCGCTTTCGGCGATCAGCACGCGGCCGTGGCGGGTGTCCTGGAAAAAGCGGAACGTGCGCCGGTCGTGGGCGAGATCGACAAAGCTGATCATGTCCAGAAACAGCCGGGGCCGGTCGCCCTGGGTGACGCCGAGGTCGAACAATTCGACGTCGTCGGGCGCCTGATCGACGATAGGGCGGATCGCGTCTTCGAGCATTTCCAGGCGCGCGACCTCGGCTTGGCGTAGGTCGGCGATCGCCTCGTGCTGCTCGGCGGCCTCCGAGCGGGCGCGACGCATGGCGCTGCGCAAGTTCGGCGGCTTGCCCGGATCTGAACTGAAATCGTCCATCGTTACGCGGCTCCCCGCTGTCATATACAAATGTTGCGCGGGCGCGTCTTGCGGTTCGTTTGCCGAAATCCGACGGCTCGCCTAAATTGTCGCGCCGCGCAATTTTCGAGAAGTCGCCGATGTCCGCCAAAGCCCTGCTCGATCTTTCCCCCGCAGTCGCCGAGGCGCTCGCCGCGCGTCGTCCGGTCGTCGCCCTGGAATCGACGATCATCACCCACGGCATGCCCTATCCGAAGAACCTCGAAACCGCGTTGATGCTGGAGGCGGCGGTCGCCGAGCGCGGCGCCGTTCCCGCCACCATCGCCGTCATCGAGGGGCGTTTTCGCGTCGGACTCGAGCGCGCGGAATTGGAGCAACTGGCGCGGCTGTCGGGCGGCGTCGTCAAGGCGTCGCGGCGCGATCTTTCGGCCGTCGCCGCGCGCGGCGGCTCGGCGGGGACCACGGTGGCGGCGACCATGTATATCGCGGAACTGGCGGGGTTGGAAATCTTCGCCACCGGCGGCATCGGCGGCGTGCATCGCGGCGCCGAAGAGACCTTCGACATCTCCGCCGATCTCGTGGAACTCGGGCGCACACGCCTCGCCGTGGTCTGCGCCGGAGCGAAATCGATCCTCGATATCGGCAAGACTGTCGAATATCTGGAATCGCAGGGTGTGGCGGTGTGTGGCTACCGCTGCGACGAGTTTCCCGCCTTCTACGCCCGCACCAGCGGCCACCGGATCGACCATCGCTTCGATGGCGCGCGCGATCTCGCCCGCATGATCCGCCTGCAACGCGAAATCGGCCCCGGCGGCGTGCTGATCGCCAATCCCATCCCCGAGGCCCACGCTCTCGACGCCGACGCGATCGAAAAACGCATCGGCGAGGCGATCGTGGAGGCGCGTGCGCAAGGCATCGAGAAGAAGGACGTCACGCCGTTCCTGCTGGGGCGCATCGTCGAGATGACGGAGGGTCGCAGTCTGGAGGCGAATATGGCGCTGGCGCGCAACAACGCTTCGCTGGCGGCCGAGATCGCGGTGGAGCTGGCGAGGCTCTGATGCCGCGCGCGCTGGTGGTCGGGGACGTTATGTCCGACGTCCTGGTGCAGCTCGACGAGCCCTTCGCGCGCGGCTCGGACGCCGCAGCGCGCATCGTCGAGCGGCCAGGCGGTTCGGCGGCGAGTTTCGCCGTCTGGCTGGTGCGGGCCGGCGTTGATGTCGATTTCGTCGGCCGCGTGGGCTCAAGCGATGTTGCGCGCTTGACAGAAGCCTTCCGCGCCGAGGGGGTGACGGCGTGGCTGGCGGGCGACGCCGATCTGCCGACGGGACGGCTGATCGCCGTCGTCGAGCCCTCGGGCGAGCGCTCCTTTCTCACCGACCGCGGCGCCAATGACGCGCTCGCGCCGGCCGACATTCCCGAGACCGCGCTGGCGCGCGCCGATTGGCTGCACCTGACCGGCTACAGCTTCCAGCACCCGCGGCCTCGGGCCGTGGCGCGCGACCTGATGCGGAGGATGAAGGCGCCCGTCAGCGTCGATCCCGGCTCGGCCGCGCCGTTGCGGGCGATGGGCGCGCAGGCCTTCCTGGCCTGGACGCAGGGCGCCGCCGTGCTTTTCCCCAATGCCGACGAGGCGGCGGCGCTAACGGGCGATGACGCGCCGGCGTTGCAGCGCCAGCGGCTGGCCTCCCATTATCCGCTCGTCGTCATCAAGCGCGGCGCGGCGGGGGCCGAAGCCGTGGCGGGGCCAACGCGCTGGTCGGCGCCCGCGCCGGCGGTGGAGGCCATCGACACCACGGGCGCCGGCGACGCCTTCGCTGCGGCCTTCGTCGCCGCGCGGCTGGCCGGCCAGGACATCGAGGCCTGCCTTGCGCGCGCGGTCGATGCGGGCGCTGCGGCGACGACGCGGCTTGGCGGCAGGCCCTAAAGTCCGAGCTTCCTCGCCTCGGCGCGCAGAGCTTCGGCCAGTTCCGGGCGCTCCAAAGCGAAGGCCAGATTCGCGGTCAGAAAGCCGATCTTAGAACCGCAGTCATAGGTGCGCCCGTCGAAGCGCACGCCGTGGAAAGCCTGCGAGGCCGCCAGCCCCTTCATGCCGTCGGTGAGTTGGATCTCGCCGCCCGCGCCTTTCTCCACATTCTCCAGAATGGCGAAGATCTCGGGTTGCAGCACGTAGCGCCCGGAGATGATGAGATTGGACGGCGCCGTGCCCTTCGGCGGCTTCTCGATCATGCTGGTGATCTCGAAATCGCGCCCGAAATCCTTGCCGACCGAGACGACGCCATATTGATGCGTCTCTTCGGGCGCAACTTCCTCGACGGCGATGATATTCCCGCCGTGCTTTCCGTAGGCCTCGACGCATTGGGCGAGGCAGCGGGTTTTTGCGGTCCCCGCCATCGTCACCATATCGGGCAGCAGCACCGCGAAGGGCTCGTCGCCGACGATCTCACGCGCGCACCAGATGGCGTGGCCGAGGCCGAGCGGCGCCTGCTGGCGCGTGAACGAACAGGCGCCGGGGTCGGGAAGTTCGTCGAGCAGCGCTTGCAATTCCTTGGTCTTGCCGCGCCGGCGCAGCGTATCCTCCAGCTCGTAGGCGTTGTCGAAATGGTCCTCGATCACCGCCTTGTTGCGGCCGGTGACGAAGACGAAATGCTCGATTCCCGCCGCCATCGCCTCGTCGACGACGTGTTGCAGGATCGGCCGGTCGACGACGGTCAGCATCTCTTTCGGCACGGTCTTGGTGGCCGGAAGGAAGCGCGTGCCGAGGCCGGCGACGGGCAATACGGCCTTGCGTATCCGTTTCGGCATGGCTGAATAACTCCCCGTTGACTCGATGCCGGACGATCCGACCGCTTCTTCTTGTCACGAACGCGCGTCGGCCAACTTTGGGCTTGCCGCAAATTCGTTAAACGGCGATGAGCGCCTGGCAGGAGAACGTCGATGACCGTGCTTGTGACGGGGGGCGCCGGCTATATCGGCGGCCATATGGTGCTGGGCTTGATGGACGCCGGCAAGAAGGTCGTCGTCCTTGACAATCTCTCGACCGGTTTCGCTTGGGCGGTTCCTGAAGCCGTCGAACTGGTGGTTGGCGACTTCGGCGACGCCGATCTGGTCTCTTGCCTGATCGACAGCAAGAAGATCGACGCCATTGCCCATTTCGCCGCCAAGATCGTGGTGCCGGACTCGGTCGCCGACCCGCTCGGCTATTACCTCAATAACACCGCCAACGCCCGCACGCTGATCGAATGCGCGGTCAAGGGCGGCGTCAAGCATTTCATTTTCTCCTCCACCGCCGCCGTCTATGGCGAGACCTCGCTCGACCCGGTGACGGAGGAGACGCCGCTCAACCCGATCTCGCCCTATGGCCGCTCGAAGCTGATGGTCGAATGGATGCTGGAGGATTGCGCGCGCGCCTACGACCTCAGCTACGTCGCACTGCGTTATTTCAACGTCGCTGGCGCGGATGAGAAGGGACGGCTCGGACAATCCTCGAAACTCTCGACCCATCTCATTAAGATCGCCGCTCAGACGGCGCTCGGGCGCCGCGCAGCGATGACTGTCTACGGGGAAGATTATCCCACCCGCGACGGCACCTGCGAGCGCGATTATATCCAAGTGACCGACCTCGTCGACGCCCATCTCGACGCCCTCGCCTATCTGCGCCGCGGCGGCGCGCCGCTGGTCTGCAACTGCGGCTACGGCCACGGCGCGACGGTGAAGGAAGTCATTGACGTGGTTAAGAAAGTGTCGGGCGTCGATTTCAAAGTCGAGATTGGTCCGCGCCGTCCCGGCGATCCCGCCGTCATCGTCGCCCGCGCCGAGCGCGCGCGGCGTGCGCTCGGCTGGAACCCGAAGCATGACAATCTCGAAGAGATCGTCGCCCAGGCGCTCGACTGGGAACGCCGGCTGCACAACCGGGGACTTTGAGGCGCCATGTCGCTGACGCTGGATCAACGCCGCGAACGCCTGCGCCAGCGCGCGGCTGAGCTGGAGTCCTGGCGCGCGCGCGCGCGCGCGCCGATCGATGGCTGGATTTGCGACGGCGCGCCCCTAGCCCTCGGCGCGCCCTGGCCGTCGGTCGATGGCCTGCGCCGATTCGCCGCCAAATCGCAGGCGCCTGCGGACTGGCCGCTAGAGGAGACGCGGCTCGCGCTCGATCTCGGCGGCGAGAGCCTCGTCACGCTGAATTATGGCGGCGACGAGGAGCGGTTCGGCCTCGACCCCTATCACCAGGAATTCCCGCTGCGCGGGCGCGCCTTCGCCATCGAGGCCGAGAGCGTGGCGCGCGCCCCGTTCGGGCAGCCGGTGCGCGCGCCGGCTCTGGCGCGAGCGGAGTTCGTCTGGATCGAGGCGCCCGTCGAGTCGCTGCTGCTTTTGCTGACGCAGATCGTCGAGGCGGCGGCGACGCTTGTGGGCGACGAGGTCGTCCCGCATCTCATCGAGGCCGGCGAGGCGGCGCTGCGTTCGCTCTACTGGCCCTCGCTCACGGCCGATTACGTCGCCCGCATCGCGCCGACCCGCCAGATGCAGACGATCTGGCGGCTGCCGCCGGTCGCCGCCGATCCTCCCGGCCTCGACGACGCGCAGCGCGCCAGCGTGGTCTCGGCGGAAGCGGCGCTGCGGGCGCGGCTGAAGGGCTTGCAGGCGCCTTATCCGCCGCGCGGCCAGATCGCGCTGACCGGCCACGCCCATATCGATCTGGCGTGGCTGTGGCCCTATGACGAAACGCGGCGCAAGCTGCGCCGCACCTTCCACACCGCGCTGGGCCTGCTGACGCGCTCGCCGGACTTCGTTTTCAACCAGTCGACGGCGCATTATTACGCCGAGGTCGAGCGCGACGACCCCGCCCTTTTCGCGCAGATTCAGGCCCGCGTCGCCGAGGGGCGATGGGAGCCGATCGGCGGCATGTGGGTCGAGCCCGACACCAACATGCCGACCGGCGAATCCCTGGCGCGCCAACTGCTTTACGGACAGCGCTATTTCGAGCGGGCGTTTGGGGTTCGTGCTCGCGTGTGCTGGCTGCCCGACTGCTTCGGCTTCTCGCCGGCTTTGCCGCAACTGCTCCGTCAGTCCGACATCGACAGCTTCTTCACCATCAAGCTCAACTGGTCGGAGACCAACCGCTTCCCGCACGACCTGTTCTGGTGGGAGGGTCTCGACGGCTCCCGCGTGCTGGCGCACATGTTCGACAATCCCCTGTCAGGCTACAATGGCGACGTGCGCCCTGAAGGGACGGCGCCCACGTGGGCGAACTTCCGCGGCAAGGAACGCCACGACGAGACCCTATTGGCCGTCGGCTATGGCGACGGCGGCGGCGGCGTGACGCCGGAGATGATCGCCCGCGAGCTTCAGTTGCGCGATTTTCCGGCTCTGCCGATGGCGCGCTGGTCGCGGGTCGATGCATTCTTCGCCCGCGCCCATGCGAAGGCGCAAACGCTGCCGGTCTGGTCCGGCGAGATGTATCTGGAGTTGCACCGGGCGACGCTGACGAGCCAGAGCGGCGTCAAGCGCCGCCACCGGCGCGCCGAGCGCGGCTTGATCGCCGCCGAAACGCTGGCGTCGCTCGCCGCTCTGCTCGGGGCCGAGCCGCCGCCGTCGCTGGAACCGCTGTGGCGCGTCGTGCTGAAGAACGAGTTCCACGACATTCTGCCGGGTTCCAGCATCCGCGAGGTCTACGAGGACGCGGAGCGCGAACTCGATGCCGCGATCGCGGCGACCGAACAGGCGCAGCAGGCGGCGCTATTGACGCTGGCGGCCAACGCGCCGGCCGGCGAGGGCGAAGCGGTGCTGATCGCCAACGCTTCGCTCGATGAACGCGTTATCGAAGCGGAGCTTTCCGACGGCTTCGTTTCGACGATAGAGACAATCCCGCCGCTCAGCGTTCGCATTCTGCGCCGCGCCGCGCTTAAGCCGGCGCCGGGGCTCAAGCTCGAAGGCCGCATGCTGGAGAACGCGCATCTGAGGGCCGAACTCGGCGCGGACGGCGCCATCGCCAGCCTCGTTCACAAGGCCAGCGGGCGAGAGGCCCTCGATGGGCGTGGCAACCAGCTCTGGGTCTATCCCCAGGATAAGCCGCGCAACTGGGACGCCTGGGACATCGAGGAGGATTATGAGAAGAGCGGCGAGGAGATCGCCACGCTCGAAAGTCTCGAAATCGTGGCCGACAGTCCGCATTTCGCGGCGCTTCGCGTCAGTCGGCGCTGGCGCCATTCACGCATCACGCAAGAGATAGGCCTTTCCGCCAATGGCCGCCGGCTCGACATCCGCACCCATCTCGACTGGCGTGACCGCCGCGCGCTTTTGCGTTCGCTGACCCCGGCCCGCGTGCGGGCGCGCCACGCCATCGCCGAATGCGCCTTCGGAGTCATCGAGCGGCCGACGCACCAGAACACCTCCTGGGAGGCGGCGGCGTTCGAATGGACGGCGCATCGCTTCGTCGATCTGGCCGAGCCCGGTTTCGGGCTGGCCCTGCTCAACGACGCCAAATACGGCCATAGCGTGCGCGGGAACGTGCTGGGCCTCAGTCTCGTGCGCGCGCCCGTCTATCCGGATCCGCTCGCCGACGAGGGCGAGCAGCGCTTCACTTATGCACTGATGCCGCATGAAAGCCCCTGGCGCGACAGCGTGCGCGCCGAGGCGGAAGCGCTCAACCAGCCGTTGTTCGCGCTACCTGTTTCCGGCGTCGCTGAGGGTGTGCTGCGGCCGCTTTCCCTGGAGGGGCTCGCGGTCGCGCTCGCCGGCTTTAAAAGCGCCGAGGACGGCGACGGTCTCGTGCTGCGGGTCTACGAGCCCGCCGGCGCGCGCGGCGCCGTGCGGCCGGCGCTTCCCGACGGCTGGAAGGCTGAGACCGCCGATCTCTTGGAGCGGCGGATAGAGGCCGGCGTCGAAATTGGCCCCTTCGAGGTGAAAAGCTGGCGGCTTACGCGCGGCTGATTGGCGCTGCCCTCCGTAGTCGTTATATCCCGTAATGCACAAAGGTCGGGAGCGGGCGTGACGGCGGCGGAATGGACGGCGGTGATGCTGTCGCTAAGGGTGGCGAGCGTTGGTGCGCTGGCGAGCCTGCCCTTTGCGATCGCCGTCGCCTATGCGTTGGCGCGCGGGCGATTCTACGGCAAGACGGCGCTCGACGTCATCGTCCACCTGCCGCTGGTGATGCCGCCGGTCGTCACCGGCTGGCTGCTGCTGATCGGCTTCGGCCGCAACGGGCCGCTCGGCGAATTCTTCGAGCGCGTCTTCGGCCTCGTCTTCGCGTTTCGCTGGACGGGCGCGGCGCTGGCGGCCGGCGTGATGGGCTTTCCCTTGATGGTGCGGGCCATTCGGCTGTCGCTCGACTCGGTCGACCGCAAGCTGGAGCAGGCCGCGGCGACGTTGGGCGCCGGGCCTTTGCGCATCTTCGCCACGGTGACGCTGCCGCTCGCCTTCCCCGGCGTGTTCGCCGGCCTCATCCTCGGCTTCGCCAAGGCGATCGGCGAATTCGGCGCCACCATCACGTTCGTCGCCAACATACCCGGCCAGACCCAGACGCTGGCGACCGCAATTTACGACACCACGCAGGATCCCGACGGCGGCGCCAGCACGTGGCGCTTGACGGCGATCGCCATCGCCATCGCCGTAATCGCGCTCACCGCCTCGGAGGCGCTGGCGCGCGGCTTTTGGGGGCGTGCGCGGTGATCGAGATCCGGGTCAAGCGCACGTTCGGCGCCACGATGATTGAAGCCGACATCGTAACCCCGGCGCAGGCGCTGGCGCTGGTTGGGGCCTCCGGCGGCGGCAAGACGACGCTGCTCAACATGGTGGCGGGGCTGGAGACGCCAGAAGCGGGCTTCATCGCCATCGGCGGGACGGTGCTGTTCGATTCCGAGCTTGGGCTGAACCTGCCGCCCCGCAAGCGGCGGATCGGCTATGTGTTCCAGGAGCCGCGGCTGTTTCCGCATTATACGGTGGCGGGAAACCTTCGCTATGGCGCGAGCCTCGCTCCGCCCGGCGACGCGCTGATCGGCTTCGACGAACTGGTCGCCTGGCTCGGAATCCGACCCCTGCTCGACCGCCGACCGGCGAAATTGTCGGGCGGAGAGAAGCAGCGGGTGGCCATCGGCCGCGCGCTGTTGAGCCGGCCCCGCGCGCTGTTGCTCGACGAGCCGCTCTCTGCGCTCGACCCGGCGCGGCGCGAGGACATCATGAGGCTGATCGGCGAACTCATCGACCGTTTCAGACTGCCGATGATCCTGGTCAGCCACCGTCTGGACGAGGTCGATCGCCTCGCCGAGACCTCGGCGCAGGTGGAGCCGGGGCGCACGGTGACGTTGGCGGGGCTGTCGTGAATATATTTCCCTTTCCCGAAACATTTGTGCCGCGCAGCAAGATCGGCTAAGGAAGCATGGGGCTAGCCCGCCGTATCGATGCGGGGTATCAGGCTTGGCGACGCCGGCCGACCATCCCATATCGACAGCTTCCTTGTCCGTGGGCGCGCGCGAAAGCGTTTGCGTCCGGGCAAGCTGGGCGAGATAGCCGGGAAAGAAGGCCTTGTTCGATGGATTTCCTCCAGCCACGGTTACTCCGCATGAACCGCCGCCGACGCATCTATGAAGGCAAAGCCAAGATCCTCTACGAGGGGCCGGAGCCGGGCACGCTCATCCAGCATTTCAAGGACGACGCGACCGCCTTCAACGCCAAGAAGCACGAGGTGATCGAGGGCAAGGGCGTCGTCAATAACCGCATTTCAGAATATCTGTTCTCCCGCCTCAACGAGATCGGCGTGCCGACGCATTTCGTGCGCCGTCTCAATGCGCGCGAGCAGCTCGTGCGCGAGGTCGAGATCATTCCGCTCGAAGTCGTGGTGCGCAACGTTGCGGCCGGCTCGCTGTCGACGCGCCTCGGCATCGACGAGGGCACGCAACTGCCGCGCTCGATCATCGAGTTCTATTACAAAAACGACGCGCTGAACGACCCGATGGTGTCGGAGGAGCATATCACCGCTTTTGGCTGGGCGGCGCCGCAAGAGCTCGACGACATCATGGCGCTGGCGATCCGCGTCAACGATTTTCTCAGTGGGCTGTTTCTGGGCGTCGGCATCAAGCTTGTCGACTTCAAGATCGAATGCGGAAGGCTGTGGGAAGGCGACAACATGCGCATCGTCGTCGCCGACGAGATCAGCCCGGATTGCTGCCGGCTCTGGGACGTCAAGACCAACGACAAGATGGACAAGGACCGTTTCCGCAAGGATCTTGGCGGCATGATCGAGGCTTATACCGAAGTCGCGCGTCGGCTCGGCGTGATTCAAGAGAACGAGAAGATCGGCGCCGGCGGCCCGAAGCTGGTGAAGTGAAGCCTATGAGCTGACGATCAAAAAGGCCGGACCTTGGGTCCGGCCTTTTTCGTTTCGACGTTCATACCGTCCCGCCATCTGTCCCGACGACGACGATGCGCAGGTTGTTGGTCGAACCCGGTGTGCCGAACGGCACGCCCGCCACCACCAGCACGCGCTGGCCGACCCCCGCGAAACCGTCGATATAGGCGTGGCGGCAGGCGCGGTCAGCCATGTCGCGCTCGTCGCGGGCGTCGTCGGTGACGACGGGATGCACGCCCCAGGTCAGCGCCAGCCGCCGCGCCACCTCGACGATCGGCGTCAGCGCCAGGATCGAGGACGCCGGCCGCTCGCGCGCGATGCGCAGGCCGGTCGCGCCCGACGAGGTCCAGGCGCAGATCACTTTGGCGCCGAGCACGTCGGCGACGTCGCGCGTCGCTTCCGCGATGGCGTCGGCGCCGGTCGCCTCCGGCGGCGGGCGCTGCGCCAGCAGTAGGCTGGGGTAGACTTCCTCCGCCTCCACCGTCTCGGCGATGCGGTTCATCATCGCCACCGCTTCTAGGGGATATTGGCCGGAGGCGCTTTCGGCCGACAACATCACCGCGTCGGCGCCCTCGAACACGGCGTTGGCGACGTCGGAGACCTCGGCGCGCGTCGGCACCGGCGAGGTAATCATCGACTCCAGCATCTGCGTCGCCACGACCACGGGCTTGCCGAGCGCACGGGCCTTGCGCGTCATCGTCTTCTGCAAGCCGGGCACGCGCTCGACCGGCATTTCCACGCCGAGGTCGCCGCGCGCGACCATGATGCCGTCACAGACGGCCAGGATCGCGTCCAAGGCGTCGATCGCCTGCGGTTTTTCGATCTTGGCCATCACATTGGCGCGCTTGCCGGCGATTTTCTTGACCTCGATGACGTCCTCCGGCCGCTGCACGAAGGACAGCGCCACCCAATCGATGTTTTCGTCGAGCGCGGCGGCGAGGTCGGCGCGGTCCTTGGGCGTCATAGCCGAGGTCGGCAGCAGCGTATCGGGCAGGCTGACGCCCTTCTTATTGGAGATTTTGCC
Source organism: Pseudomonadota bacterium (assembly GCA_021777795.1). Classification (GTDB taxonomy): domain Bacteria; phylum Pseudomonadota; class Alphaproteobacteria; order Rhizobiales; family Beijerinckiaceae; genus Roseiarcus. The sequence goes on from JAJYDD010000003.1 coordinate 27,583, forward strand.
GGCGACCTCGATCACGCATTCGGCGTGGCGTTCGGAATGGGATTGCACGCGCAACTGCACCTTGCCGTCGTCGATCAGGAGCCGATGGCCGGGGCGCAGCGATTCCAGGATTTCGGGGTGCGGCAGCCGCACGCGACGCGAATCGCCGGGGGTCGGGTCGTCATCGACTGTGAAAAAATCGCCCTTGCGCAGTTCCTCGGCGCCCTTGGCGAACAGTCCGACGCGCAGCTTCGGCCCTTGGAGGTCGACGAGTATGCCGATGGGGCGGTCGACCTTTTCCTCCAGCGCGCGGATGGTCGCGACGCGCTCGCGCATCATGTCATGCGAGGCGTGGCTCATGTTGATGCGGAACACGTCGGCGCCGGCGCGATACAGCGCCTCGACCACCTCGGGATCCTGCGAAGCGGGGCCCAGGGTAGCGAGAATCTTGATGCGGCGGCTGCGTCGGGTCATTTCGAGCCTCATATGTGTGCGTCAGCGCGCCTGGTCGGTGAGCTGCACTGTCCAGTTCTTCGCGTCCTTGCCGGTGTCGACTTCGAAGAAGCCGGTGCGCTCGTAGCCTCGCGCGAAGCAATCCTCGCGGCCCTCGATTTTGAACTCGCGGTCGTTGGTGCACATGTAGGCCTTGCCTTTCCACTCGCCGCCGCGTTCGTCCATCGCGTAGACGTAATAGAATTCCGCGGCGAGCGGGCCCTCCAGCAGCGTGTCGCAATCCGAAGGTTTGAGGTTCCACCAGCCTTCGCTGACCCATTTCTTGCCGTCGGTATAGGCGAGCGAGACGCTGACGCGGTCGGAGGTCTGGTTGCAGAGCCGGAAATCGGCGTGCGCGGGCGCGGCGAGGGCGCCGAGCAGGGGCAGAGTTAAACGCAGCGGCCTGGCGAAGCGCAGCGGCATGGGGTCTCCCGTTTCGGCCGGCATATTCCGGGGCGGCGGCGCCCTGTCAACCGCCGCTCGGGCTTTGCGGCGGTGGACCGGCCCCGCGAACGGCGCTAAGGCGCGCGGCGAGGGGAGAGGCGGATGAAGCGGAACTGGGGTCTCGCCCGCACGACGATGCGCCGGTGAGTCGTTTGTTTCTCGATGTTGAGGCGTCGTTGAGCGGCCGGCGCTGGCGTGCTCGGCTTGATGCGGCTGGCGAGGCGCGGGCGCAGGCGATGGCGCAGGGCGCGGGGGTCAGCGAACTGGTCGCGCGCATCCTGGCCGGGCGCGGCGTAGAACTTGACGCGGTCGAGCGGCACTTGGAGCCGACGCTTAGAGATCTCATGCCGGATCCGCTGACGCTCGCCGACATGGGCGCGGCGACCGAGCGCCTCGCCCGCGCGATCGCTCGGCGCGAGCGGGTCGCGATCTTCGGCGATTACGACGTCGACGGCGCCTGCGCCGCAGCGCTGCTGAGCGAATATCTCGCCGCGCTCGGCTGCGACACGCTGATCCACATTCCCGATCGCGTCACCGAGGGCTATGGCCCCAGCGTCGAGGCGATGCGGCGTTTCCGTGAAGCGGGCGCCGACCTTGTCGTCACCGTCGATTGCGGCGCGGTCAGTTTTGAGCCGTTCGCGGAGGCCGCCAAGCTTGGGCTCGACGTCATCGTGTTCGACCACCACCAAGCGTCGGAGGCGCTCCCCCAGGCGCTGGCGCTTGTCGATCCCAACCGGCAGGACGATCTCTCCGGGCTCGGCGCGCTCTGCGCGACCGGCGTCGTGTTCATGGCTTTGGTCGATCTCAACCGGCGGCTTCGCGGGTCGGGTTCGGCGCCCGACCTCAAGGCCAAACTCGACCTCGTCGCGCTGGCGACGGTGGCCGACGTCGTGCCGCTTGTCGGGCTCAATCGCGCCTTCGTCGCGCGCGGGCTGGAGACCATGCGCAAGCGCGAGCGGCTGGGTCTGGCGGCCTTGTTCGACGTCGCCGGCGCCGGCGGGCCGCCGACACCTTATCACCTGGGTTTCCTCGTCGGCCCCCGCATCAACGCCGGCGGCCGCATCGGCGACGCCGCCCTCGGCGCGCGCCTGCTCGCCACGACCGACGCGGCCGAGGCGACGCGGATCGCCGCCGAACTGGATCGGCTTAACCGCGAGCGCCAGCGCATCGAGATATCCGCGCTCGCGGAAGCCGAAGCGCAGGCGCTGGCCGCTCTTGGGTTGGAGGAGCGCGGCGCCTGCGTCATCGTCGCCAACGAGGGTTGGCCGGCGGGCGTCGTCGGCTTGCTCGCCTCACGGTTGAAGGATCGCTTCGGCCGCCCCGCCTTCGCTATGGCGCTAACCGGCGAGACGGCAACGGGTTCGGCGCGCTCGATCCCCGGCGTCGACATCGGCCGCATCGTGCATGGGCTCGTCGCGTCGGGACTGGCCAGCAAAGGCGGCGGCCACGCGATGGCGGCCGGGCTCACCGTGGCGCGGGCGCGGCTCGGCGAATTGCGGGCGCAACTCGAAGCTGCGCTCGCCGCTTCCGTCGCCGATGCGCGGCGCGACGAGGCCCTCGTCATCGACGCCGCGCTCGCCGCCGGCGCCGCGACGCCGGAGCTTTTGCGCACGATCGACGGCGCGGGCCCCTATGGCGCCGGCAATCCGGAGCCGGTGTTCGCTTTGCCCCGCCACCGCGTCGAGGGCATCATGCGGGTGGGGGCCGACCACATGCGCTTTCGCGCCGTCGCTGGGGACGGACGCGCCTTGGAAGCCATCGCCTTTCGCGCCGCCGACAAGCCGCTGGGCAAGGGTCTTGTCGCGCTTCAGGGCGGCTTCGCACATCTCGCCGGCGCGCTGACGCTCGACCGCTATGGCGGGCGCGAGCGGGCGCGGCTGCGCCTCATCGACGCCGCGCCCGCGCTCATGTGAGCGCGCGGCGGCGGTAGTGATAGGGATAGGCTACGCGAAAACCCAGGGATTCGTATAGCGCCCGCGCGACGCGGTTGGCGTCGTTGACTTGCAGATAGGCCGTCGCCGCCCCGCCAAGGCTTCCCCAGCCCATCAGCGCGCGCGTGATCGCCCGGCCAACGCCCTGACCGCGAAACTCCGGCCGCACGACGATGTCGAACAGCCCGACCGCGCCGCGCTCGCCGATGCCGAAGCCGAAACCCGCCGCCTGCCCGCTCATGTAGGCCGTGGCGAAAGCCGCCGGTAGGGCGATGGCCTGCACGATGTGGTCGTGGACAAGGCGATGCGAAGGCGCGACGCCCTGCGCCGCCGCGACGCCGTTTAACCAGGAAGGCGTCGGGCCGGGCTCGATGCGCACTTCGGGGTCGTCTTGCGCCTTCGCCAGGGGAGCAATCATCACCGTCGACGGGTCGAGGCGCTCGTAGGCGGCGGTCGCCAGCGCCGGGTCGGCGTCGGGACCGGCCAAGGGGGTGACGCGAAAGACCGCCGGTTGGCCGTTCAGCGCATAGAAGCGCTCGGCCTCGGCCATGATCTCGGCAAATTCGCGCGCGGGCGTCCAGGCATTGATGGATACGGCGCGCAGTTCATGGCGCGCGCCGAGCGCATTGGCGGAATTGGCGCGCTTTGTGTAGCCGCCGCCGAGACGGAACATCCAGCCGCCGAAATAGACATTGCGCGGCGCCGGCCACGCATTGAAGCCGCGCTCTTCGAGGCCGAGTATGTCAGTCATGTCGGCGGCTTTTCAGGCGCGAGAACGATGAGGTTGCGAGGACGGCGGATCATGGCGGCTCCAAGTTTTGGGCATAAAAAAAGCCGCGCTCGGAGGCGCGGCGGGAAGGTTCGCGTCTGTCACGCGCGGCCGTCCAGCGCCTCAGGGGGGAGCGGAGCTACGGCGGCGGATTTCAAGCGCGAACATATTTTGCCTGTGAAGCCGCGCGGGCGATCTGTCAAGGGTCGCAAGATAACCGCGCGATAGCGCTGAACGCGGCTAAAAGCGCGGCGGGCCGGTTCGCAACCGCCACAGAAACTTCCGGCCACGGAACGCGGCGCTGCGCCAACAACTCGCGCGCGTGATCGAGGAACGCTTCGCCCTGTGGTGTGAGGCGCCGCAGCGCGGCGTCCGCTCAGATCGCCAAGCCTCGGCCTATGGTCTGCCGAGCGCGCCAAACGCAAAAGGGTGTTGCATGCTGATTTTCGTTACATATAGCGACGGACGCCGCCCATCGGGCTTATGTAAGCTGTCGTTGGCGTTAGCCCATGTATATTGACTGGCGGCGAAAAGCGCACTTCACGAGTTTTGGCGGCAATTCACGGCGCGTGAAGGTCTCGCCAGATGTTTTCGGTCTTCAACCTGCACCCGGATGCTCCAGGCCCCGCTGAATTGAAAACCCGATCCGAAGTCTCGCCCCTCTCGCACCCAGCCAATCTGCTTCAGATCGCAGCCCTGCCGGTTCGCTTCGAAGACGGCAAGCCCGAGGTCATGTTGGTCACCTCTCGCGAGACCAAACGATGGGTGATCCCCAAGGGATGGCCAATGAAGGGCAAGAAGAATTGGGCGGCGGCGGCGCAGGAGGCCAGAGAGGAGGCCGGCGTCATCGGCAAGACGCTCAAGAGGCCCGTCGGCGAGTTTTACTATTTCAAGCGGAGGTCCGCGCATTTCGACCTCTGTCGGGTCGAGGTCTATCTTCTCGGGTTTGAGAAGCGGCTGGAGGTTTACCGGGGAACGAGCCAGCGCGAGGCGCGCTGGTTTTCGCTCGAAGAGGCGGCCGAAGCCGTGGAAGAGCCGGGCTTGACGGCGCTTCTGCATGACCTCGATTTCAACCCGCTCCAGAAGCCGACGAAAAAGAAGTCCGCGAAACCGGGTGGCAAGAAAATACGGAAAAAGCCGTGACTCGGGGCGGCGCTAGTCCGGTTTCGCCTTTTCCCCCGCGACATAAGTTTGCGCCACCGAACGGTCGTCGCCCATCGTCATGAGCACGAAAAGCTCCTCCTTGAGATCGCCGTCGACCGATTCCATCCGATGCGCCATCGCAGGCGTCGCGCGCGAATTCAGCACGACGATGTCGGCCTCCAGGCCGGGCTCAAGGGCGCCGATGCGATCCTCCAGACCAAGGGCGCGAGCGTTGCCCTGGGTGAGCTGATAGAAGGCCTGCAAGGCGGGCCAACTCTGCCGCCGCAGTTGCAGCGCCTTGTAGGCCTCGTTGGCGGTCTGGAGCATGGAATAGCTGGTGCCGGCGCCGACGTCGGTCGCCAGCGCCACGCGCACGCCCGCCGCGTCCAACCCCGCCTCGTCGAAGAGCCCTGAGCCGAGGAACAGATTGGAGGTCGGGCAGAACGCGGCGACCCCGCGATGGCGTGCAAGCGACGCGATTTCGCGCGGCTCCAGATGGATGCAATGGCCGAACACCGATTTCGGCCCGACCAGGCCGACCCGCTCATAGACGTCGAGATAATCGCGCGCCTCCGGATAAAGCGATTTCGTCATGGCGATCTCGGCGGCGTTTTCGCTCAAATGCGTTTGCACATGGGCGTCGGGAAATTCGCGCGCCAGAGCGCCCGCCGCTTCCAGTTGGGCCGGAGTTGAGGTGATCGCGAAGCGCGGCGAGATCGCATAACCGAGCCGGCCACGCCCATGCCATTTCGTCAGCAGCGCCTTGCTTTCGTCATAGCCGCGTTGGGGATCATCGGTGAGCGCGGGCGGCGCGTTGCGATCCATCATGACCTTGCCCGCGATCATGCGGGCGTTGCGACGCTCGGCCTCGGTGAAAAACGCCTCCGCTGATTCAGGTTGTACGGCGCAATAAACCATTGCGGTCGTGGTGCCTTGGCGTGCGAGTTCGTCGAGGAAAAAGCTAGCGACAGCGGCGGCGCGCGCGGGGTCCGCGAACTTCTGCTCCTCGACGAAAGTGTATTTTTGCAGCCATTCTAGAAGCTGCTCGCCATAGGAGCCGATTACGCGGGTCTGCGGGTAGTGGATATGCGTATCAATAAAGCCCGGCAGAATCAGGCGGCCGCTGTGGTCGTCAACAACAGCCTGCGCCGGGGCCCGGGCCATTATGTCGCGCGCCTCCCCGACTTCGACAATGCAGCCCGCCTCGATTCGCAGTGCTCCATCTTCGAGATAGCGATAAGCTGCGGCGCCGGCGCGGCGCGGCGAATCCTTGAACGAAAGCAGCCGGCCGCGAAGGATGCGCGTCACGACAGGATCTCCGCGAGCCGCAGGGCGGCGATGCGGTCGATCTCAGCCAACGCCGTCGCCGTTTCCGCGGCGGGTTCGTTGCCTAGGCGCCGCTCGAACGCGGCGACAATCTCATCCTTGCTTCGACCCTTGACCGCCATGATGAAGGGCATGTCGAACTTGGCGCGATAGGCGTCGTTGAGCGCGGTGAAGCGAGCGAGGTCTTCGGCGCTCAACTGGTCGAGCCCGGCGCTGGCCTGTTCCTTCGTCGAATCCGCGGTCAGCCGTTTCGCGCGCGCCAGCCGTCCGGCGAGATCGGGATGGGCGGCGATCAGCGCGCGCTTCTCATCCGCCGCTCCGGTTGCAACGGCGGCGGCCATCAACTTCGCAAGGCCCTCGGCGCTGTCCGCCTCAGCCCCGAGTCCGGCGTCGAAGGCCGCTTCCGCCACCCAGCGCGAATGCTCGTAGACGCCGCCGAACTTTTCGACGAACAGCGTGCGCGTCAGGCGCGATGGCTTCCAACCTCCGGGCGGCGCGTGCTTGGCGATCCAGTGACGGGCGATGTCGAGGCGGGTGGCGACCCAGACCTTGTCGTGGGCGCGCACATAATCGAGGAACCGGGCGAGTGAGGCGGCGCGGGCGGGGCGGCCAATGAGGCGGCAGTGCAGTCCGATCGACAGCATCTTCGGCGCCGTCTCCCCCTCTGCGTAGAGCACGTCGAAGGCGTCCTTGAGATAGGCGTAGAACTGTTCGCCGGAATTGAAGCCCTGAGGCGAGGCGAAGCGCATGTCGTTGGAATCGAGCGTGTAAGGCACGATGAGTTGCGGACCCTTCGGTCCCTCGATGTAATAGGGCAAATCGTCGGCGTAGGTATCGGCGCAATAGACGAAACCGCCCTCCTCGCAACCCAGAGGAATCGTATTGATCGACGAACGGCCCTGGTAGAAGCCGAGCGGGCGGGCGCCCGCGACTTCGGTATGGATACGAATGGCTTCCGCGATGTGCTGGCGCTCAACCTCCTTGGGCGTGTCCCGGTAATCTATCCACTTGTAGCCGTGGGTGGCGATTTCCCAGCCAGCCTCGTTCATCGCCTCGACCGCCGGCCTGTTGCGCGCCATCGCGGTCGCCACCGCATAAACGGTGACCGGCAGGTCATGCTCGACGAACATGCGATGCAGCCGCCAGAAGCCGGCCCGCGAGCCATATTCGTAAATCGACTCCATATTCATGTGGCGCATGCCCGGCCAGGGCGCGGCGCCGACGATTTCCGACAGAAACGCCTCGGACGCCGCGTCGCCATGCAGAATGTTGTTCTCGCCGCCTTCCTCGTAATTGATGACGAATTGCAGGGCGACCCGCGCTCCACCCGGCCAATCCGCGAAGGGCGGCGTGCGCCCATAACCGATCATGTCGCGCGGATAGTCGTCGGTCATCGTTTCGAAACCTCGGCGGTTGGCGTCACGCCGAAGTTACGACGGCCGAGCCGTTTGCTCCAAATCGGCATTTGCGTCACAAGCCGAGCGCGATGACCGGGAGCGCATGGATGTCCAATCTCCGCCTTATCGTCGAGCCGCCGCTCGCGCGGATCGTTCTCGACCGGCCGGAGCGCCGCAACGCGATGTCGGCGGCGATGTGGCGCGATCTCGCGCAATTGTGCGGGGAAGTCGAGGCCCGCGCCGACGTCGAGGCCGTCATCGTCGAGGGCGCCGGCGGCCATTTCTGCTCCGGCGCCGACATCGCCGAATTCGATGAGGTCTTCGCCGACGCCGGCGCCGCCCGCCTCTATCTCGGCGCGATCGAGCGCGCATTGGAGGCGCTGAACCGGCTCGAACGGCCGACGCTCGCCAAGATCGAGGGCTCGGCTGTTGGCGGCGGTCTCGCCATCGCGCTGGCGTGCGATCTGAGGTTCGCCGCTGAGGATGCGTATCTCGCCGTTCCCCCCGCCAAACTGGGATTGCTCTATGGCCCAGTCGAGACCCGACTCCTCGTCGAAACCATAGGCCCCGCTGCCGCCAAGGATCTGCTATTCAGCGCCAGGGTCGTCGAACCCCAGGAGGCGTTACGGCTCGGGCTCATCAACCGTTGTCTTCCTGCTAGCGCGCTGGCCGAAGCTGCGCGGGCGCAAGCGAAGGCTTGGTCGGGACTGAGCCAAGCCTCGATCCGCGGCGCGAAAAAGGCTGTGCGGGCGGTCCTGACCGCAGAATTCGATGACTTGCGCGCGCTCGTCGAGGCCGCC
>JAJYDD010000178.1 GCA_021777795.1 Pseudomonadota bacterium
TTGACGTCGTTTCCGGGCGTGGGGGCGCTCTGGACGGACGCATTGGGGTTGCGGCGCGGCGGGGTGAAGATGCGGTTGAGCTTGGCGATCACCGCCGCGAGCGCGACCACCACGCCGCCGGAACTGATGAGGATGGTTCCGCATTCGGCGTAAAGCCTGCCCATCTCGGTGGGCACGAGATCGACGCTATACGCCAAGGAACCAAAGCCCGCGGCGAAGAGAATTGCGCCGAGACCGAGAATCAAAATCGCCATGCCGCTAACCTTCTCGACAATGTGTCAAAAGCAAGGGCGCTTTTCCGCCTTTGGCCGGCGCCTCGGGTTGCGGCCGGCGCGCGCGGCCATTAGGTAGTCCGGGTCGGAGGCGTATTCGATCGGCGCCCGCGCGGCCCAAGGAGGTCCCATGTCTTTCACTCTGCCTGAACTCCCCTATGCGTATGACGCGCTCGGCCCCTACATGTCGAAAGAGACGCTCGAATTCCATCACGACAAGCACCATCAGGCCTATGTCACGAACGGCAACAACCTGCTGAAAGGCACGGAGTTCGAGGGCAAGCCGCTTGAGGACGTGGTGCGCGGCTCCTTCGGCAAGAACGCGCCGTTGTTCAACAACGCGGGCCAGCATTACAACCACATCCATTTTTGGAAGTGGATGAAGCCGAATGGCGGCGGCAAGATTCCGAGCGAACTGGAAAAGGCGCTGATCGACGGCTTCGGCTCCGTGGATAAGGCGAAGGCCGATCTCGCGGCCGCCGGCGCGGGGCAGTTCGGTTCGGGCTGGGCCTGGCTTGCGATCGTCAACGGCAAGGTGGTGGCGACCAAGACGCCGAACGGCGAGAACCCCCTAGTTCACGGCGGCGCGCCGATTCTCGGCGTCGATGTCTGGGAGCATTCCTATTACATCGACTATCGCAACCGCCGGCCCGATTATCTGAAGGCCTTCGTCGACAATCTCGTCAACTGGGAATACGTGGCCGAGCTTTACGCGGCGGCGACCAAGTAAGGCCCTTTAAGGCGCGTAATGGTCGGGCTTGTCCCGGCCATTGGCGCCAAAGCGGTCAATCCGTCAGGTTGATCGTCTTGTCCTTGCAGAGTTCGACGCCGAGTTGTTCGGTGTCGGCCTCGTCGGCGAAATGGCCGCGGATGTCGTAGAGACATTCCTTCGTGCGCTTGATGTGAATGACCGTCTTTCGGCCGAAGGCCAGAGCGTCCAGCACTTTCTTGTGGTCGGGGTCGCCCGCCGGCACCACCGAGAGCTGCATCAGACCGACCATGCGATCGTTGTGGACGGTGACGGCGAGGGTCGCCGCTGCGTGATGATGGCTCTTGGCCTTCTTGGGCTCGGACTTGGAGGGCGTCTCGGCTTCGGCTTTTTCGGCGCTCGCCTTGGCGGGCTTGTAGCTTTCTGTCGCCGCGCCAGGGGCTAGCGGATCCGGGGGGCTTGTGGACTGCGCCCAAGCCGATGGAATCAAACTCGCCGCCAACAGGGCCGCCGCGACCCACGCTCCCCGTCGCATCGTCCTCATATCCACCTCTTCGATCCCGACTCGTTTACCCTTCGGCCGGGTGTTCTTCATGGCGCCATTTTGACCGCGCGAAAAGTGCGATTACGGCCGCGCGGCGGCTCTTTCCCAGGCTTGCGCGAGTATTTCGGGAACATCGGCGATTTTTTCGGCCACGAGATAACGGGCGTCGAAGTCCTCGCGGAGGAACTCAGCCATCCGCATATGCGCCATCAATGATAACAGCGGCCGCCAGAACCCGGCGACGTCGGCGATCACCACCGGCTTCTTGTGACGATCGAGCTGCACCCAGGTCAGTTGCTCGACGAGTTCCTCCAGCGTGCCTACGCCGCCAGGCAGAGCGACGAAGGCGTCGGCGCGCTCGAACATCATTTGCTTGCGCTGGTGCATGTCGTCGACGACGACGAGTTCGCTCCATTCCAGCGTCGCCTGCTCGCGGTCGAGCAGAAACCTGGGGATGATGCCGACCACTTCGCCCCCGGCCGCCATCGTCGCCCGCGCGACGCGGCCCATGAGTCCACGCCCGCCGCCACCGAACACCAACCGCGCCCCCATGCCGGCGATCGCGGCGCCGAGATCATCGGCGGCCTCCGCGAAAGCGGGGTTCGCGCCGAGGCTCGAACCGCAATAGACGCAGACGCCGGGTTTTAGGGCAGGGGAAGCGTTCATGAGGCGAGCAGTCCCTTGACGATGCCGCTGGCGCGGGCGAAATCCATCTGGCCCGGATATTTTTCCTTGAGCAGAGCGACCACCTTGCCCATGTCGCGCATGCCTGCGGCGCCGGTCTCGGCAATGGCGGCGCGTGCGGCCTCGGTCACCGCCGCCTCGTCCATCTGAGCGGGCAAGAATTCGTTGATGACGGCGATCTCGGCGCTCTCCTGGGCGGCCAGATCCTCGCGGCCGTTGTCCTTGTAGATGGTCAACGATTCCTGGCGGGTCTTGGCCATCTTGGTGAGCAGGGCGAGTTCGTCGGCGCGGCTGACGATCTTGCCGGCGCCGCGCGCCTCGATTTCGCGGTCCTTAAGCGCCGACATGATGAGCCGCAGCGCCCCGACGCGGATCTTGTCGCCCGCCTTCATAGCCTCTTTCATCTGCGCCGACACGCTGTCGCGCAGGGAAACCGCTTCCGCCATGTCAGACTCCCGCCGTATCGGCTTGACGCCCGGCGCGGCCGGCGCTTAACCACAGCCCCATGTCAAACGCAACAACAATGGCCGCCGCGCCCGACTGGACGCCGCGCAAACCCACCGCCCTCGTCGTGCTCGCCGACGGGCTCGTCATCGAAGGCGCAGGCCTCGGCGCCGCCGGCGAAGCTGTCGGTGAGGTGTGCTTCAACACTGCGATGACCGGCTATGAGGAGATCCTCACCGATCCCTCCTACGCCGGGCAGATCATCACCTTCACGTTCCCCCATATCGGCGTGGTGGGAACCAACGAGGAAGATATCGAGACGGTCAATCTGGCGGCCTCCGCCGGCGCGCGCGGTTGCATCCTGCGCGCCGATGTCAGCGACCCCTCCAATTTTCGCGCCACCCGCCGCCTCGATGTCTGGATGCGCACGCGCGGCATCATAGGGATCAGCGGCGTCGATACGCGGGCGCTGACCGCGCGTATCCGCCGCCTCGGCATGCCCAACGCCCTGATCGCCCACCACCCGGAGGGCGAGTTCGACCGCGCGGCGCTGCTCGCCAAGGCCAAATCCTTCCCCGGCATCGACGGCATGGATCTCGTGCCCGACGTCGGCGCGACGCAGCGCTACGAGTGGGACGAGACGAGCTGGCGCCTCGAAGGCGGCTACGGCCGGCGCGAGGGCGCCAAATATCGCGTCGTCGCGGTGGATTATGGGATCAAGCGCAACATCCTGCGCCTGCTCGCCGATCTCGGCTGCGAGGTGATCGTCGTCCCGGCGACGGCCTCCCCGGCGGAGATCATGGCGCTGAAGCCCGATGGCGTGTTCCTCTCCAACGGCCCCGGCGATCCCGCCGAGACTGGCCGCTACGCCGTGCCGACGATCCAGGCGATTCTCGACACCAGGACGCCGACCTTCGGCATCTGCCTCGGCCACCAGATGCTGGGGCTGGCGATCGGCGCCAGGACGATGAAAATGCCGCAGGGCCACCACGGCGCCAACCATCCGGTGATGGATTACACCACCGACAAGGTGGAGATCGTGTCGATGAACCACGGCTTCGCGCTCGATCCCGCGACGCTGCCGCCCAACGCGCGCGTGACCCATGTCTCGCTGTTCGACGGTTCGAACTGCGGCATCGCGCTCACCGACCGGCCGGCGTTCTCGGTGCAATATCACCCCGAGGCGTCGCCGGGGCCGCAGGACAGCCATTATCTGTTCAAGCGTTTCGTTGATGAGATGGAGCGCCGCCGGGCGGCCTGAACCGCCCGGGGCGGGCGTTATTAAGCCGCCTTGCTGGACGCCGCGCGTCGCACGATGCCTTCCTTGTTCTCGCCGGACTCGGCGAGCGTGGAAAGCTTGTCGTCGGCGTTATATTCCTCTTCCAGCGTCTGCTTGAGAATCTTGGCGACCGAATTCAGCTTGAGTTCGCTCGCCCAGGCGATCAGCGTGCCGTAGCGGTTGATCTCGTAATGCTCGACCGCCTGGCAGCCGAAGATGATGCCGGCGTCGCCCGCGGGGCTGTCGCCGAATTCCTCCAGCACCTCGTCGCCTTCCTTCAATATGCCCTCGATCGCCTCGCACTTGACCGCCGCCGGCTTGAGGTCGAGTTCGGCGAACACGCGCTCCAGGCGTTGAACGTGGCCTCGGGTTTCCTCAAGATGCGCGCCGAGTGCGGATTTCAGCTCCTCGTGCTTGGCCTTCTCGATGATCTTCGGCAGCGCCTTGGTGATCGCCTTTTCCGCGTAGTAGATATCCTTGAGGGAGTGGACGAACAGATCCTGCAAGGACTTTTCGGTTTTGGACGCCATCGCTTTTGCTCCTCTTGGTTAGATGACGAACCAAGCCCGGAGACGCCCATTCGTTCCTATTAACATTTGCGAAAGACCCGCCTCAGTGGGCGAAGAACACCGGCAGCGTCATGCTGGTCAGGAAAGTGCGGGTCGCGCCGCCGAACAGCGTCTCGCGCAGCCGAGAGTGGCTGTAGCCGCCGCAGACGAGGAGATCGGCGTCGATGTCGGCGGCGTAGGACAACAGCGCGTTGGCGGGATCTTCGTTGCCGGGCAGGCGGCGGTAATCGGCCGCGACCCCGATCCGCGCGAGTCGCCCCGCCAATCGCTCGCCGCCCTCGATTACGGCCGCGTCGATGGCGGCGCCGACGACGCTGACGATCTCGACGCGCTGGGCGCGCCTTAGAATAGGCTTGGCCTCGCAGAACGCCTCGGCCGCCGCCGCGCCGCCGTCCCAGGCGACGAGCACGCGGGAGAATTTCACCGGGGCGCTCTGGATCGCCGGAACCACCCAGACCGGCCTGCCGCTTTCGGCGAGCAGCGCGGCGGTGAGGTCGTCGCGCCCGGGCGCGCGGCCGGGTTCGCGCTGCTGCACCATCGCGAAATCGAAGGCGCGCGCGAATTGCGGCAGCGCCGGGCGCGAGGGCTCGGCGCCTTCGTCGGGATAGAGCGCTTCGGCTTCGACGCCGGCCGCCTTGGCGTCGAGCGCGAAGGATTCCAGGGTTTGGCGGATGCGGGCCGTGCGCGTCGATGCGGCGTTCAAGCCGGCCTCTGGGCGCGAATCGAGCGAGGGGTCGGCGTCGCGGCGCGGCCAGACGGCGGTCGGCAGGGCGCCGAGCGCCTCGGCGGCTGAGATCGCATAAGGAATCAGCGCATCGGAATCGTTTTCGAGGACGACGAGGAAGTTGTCGAGCATAGCCAAGCCCCTGTTTTGACAAAATTCATGCAAGGGAACGGGGGCAGCGTCGTTGATTTGCCGCAAGCGTCGCCGAGGCCTCGGTAAGCTTAACGCTTTGTTCGCCGTAACTTGGGTTTGGCGAATCCTTGGTTAGAAAAGAAAGTAAAATTGCTCAATATCGCCGACGACGGCGCAGTGGGAATTCAGGTCATGTCGAAGTCGATCGTCTTCGGAATCGCGGCGTTGTCGCTGCTGTGCGCCTTCAGCGCGCGCGCCGACGGCTTTTATCAGCCGGGATATGGGCCGGGTTTCGCCGGCGCGGAGGCTGGCGGAATGATCGGGGCGGCGATTGGCGGCACCGGCAATGTCAGCCCCACTGGCGCCGGCGGCGGGCTCTATGCCGGCTATAATCTGCAAAACGGGCCGATCGTCGGCGGCGTCGAAGGCGACGCCATTCTGGGCGCGATCTCAGGCTCCGGGCAGGGCGGCACGCTGAACCAGAACTGGCTGTCGTCGCTGCGCGTGCGTGGCGGCTGGGCTTTCGGCAATGTGCTCGCCTATGGCACGATCGGGCCGGCCTGGGCGTCGTCGAGCTTCCAGCGGGACGGCTTCAGCTTCGACAAATCGCTACATGGCTACACGATCGGCATCGGCGGCGAAGTGGCTTTGACCCGCAACATCAGCGCCCGCGCCGAAATCCGCCATTACGATTTCGGCGCCGCCACCTATTACATGCCCACGGGGCCGCTGAAGCTTTCGACCGGCAACAATATGCTGCTGGTCGGCGTCGGCGCGCATTTTTGAGCGCCGCCCGTCATGGCGCGGCGGCGAGAGCGCGGCAGGCGGCGGGCAGTTGCGCCATCGTCAGGGGCGGCGCCGGTTTGCTAGAGCGCTTCGGATGCAGGGCTTCGTCGCTGAACCACCAGGCGAGCGACTTGCCGCAGCCGTCGCCCCGCGGCGGCGGCCCCTGGTTCTGACACGAGGTCATGCCCTCGGGGCAGCGCAGGCGAATGTGGAAATGGTAGTTATGGCCCCACCACGGCCGCACCTTGTTCATCCAGGCCTCGCCCGCGTGCCTCTCGCACAAGGCCTTCTTGATCGCGGCATTGACGAAGATGAGCGTCACCTGCGGCTCCTCGGCGGCGGCGCGGATGATTCCGGCCTGTCGCTCCGACCAATTGTCGTCCACCGCCAGCCCGTCGGGGCGCACCATGTCGAGCGCCGACATGGTTTCGCGCTGCGCGTGCGTGAGATGAGCGGGCATCGGCGTCAGCCAGATGTCGGCGTCGAGGCCGATCTGGTGCGAGGCGTGGCCGGTAATCATCGGGCCGCCGCGCGGTTGGCTGATGTCGCCGACGAGGACGCCGGGCCAGACGCCCTCCTTGGCCGCCTTCTCGGAGAATCGCTTGATGAAGGCGATGGTCTCGGGCTGGCCCCAATAGCGGTCGCGCGAAACGCGCATGACGCGCCAGGTGTCGCCATCGAGCGGTAACGCCTCGCCGCCCGCCATGCAGCCGTGCGAATAGAAGCCGATCGAGCGCGCGCGCGTCTCCGTCGGCGTCAGTTCGCGGCCGAACACCTGCTTGGCGACGTTGTGGGGATCGTCGGGATGGGCGAGCGGCGGCAGCGGCTTGGGGTGCAACGTGCCGATGTCCTGCGCCGTCGCGCTGGCGACCCAGGCGGCGAGCAGAGCAAAGGCGAAGGCGAATCGGCGCATGGGGAGCCTCGATAGATGCCCTCGATTCTGGCGGCTGCGGGCTTAACGCCTCGTTAACCCTCGCGTCGCCACGGCGAAAAGGCGCGGGAAAGGAAACAGCACCGCGGCAGTGGCCTGCGCCGGATAGGCCTGCGCCACCGCCTGGCCATAGGCGGCGAGGAAAGCGGCGCGCTTTTCGGCGTCGAGCGGATCGAGATAGGGGCGAAGGCCCGACCCCTCGACCCATTTGACGACGTCTTCGGGCGAGGCGAGCCGGTGCGCGTAAACCGTGCGCCAGAGGTCGACCTCGTCGCAGGGGGGCGCCAGCGCTGTGTCGTAATCGGCGAAGGCGCCGATGGTCTCCCGCTTGCCGCCGAGGTTGAAACCGCGAAACGCCGGCATGGCCGCGACGGCGCGCATCAGGCGATGGCTGGGCTCGTCCTCGTTGTCGGGAACCTGAAAGGCCAACGCCCCGCCTTCGGGCAATGCGGCGGCGAGGCGGGCGACGACGGCCAGATGATTCGGAACCCATTGCAGCAGCGCATTGGCGAAGACGAGATCGAAGCCGCTCGTGTCGAAGCTCGCCGCGTCGCCTTGGCGAAAGCTCACGCCGGGGAGGCGCTTGGCGGCGGCTTTCAGCATGTCGGGGCTGAGATCGACGCCGACGATCTCGGCCTTTGGGAAGGCGTGGCGCAGTTCAAAAGTCGAAAGCCCCGAGCCGCAGCCGAGATCGAGGATGCGGCGTGGGGCGCGCAACCGGATGCGCGCGATCAACTCGCGCGACGGGCGCGCCCGCTCGGCCTCGAAGCGATCGTATCGCTTGGAATCCCAAAGCCGCATGGGCGATCCCCAAAAACGAAAGAGCCGGCGAAACCCGCCGGCTCTTCCTACGCGCTCAACGCTCACGCAAAGAGGTAGCGCAGATCAGAACTTGTAGTTCAGGCCGACGCGGAACAGCGAGACGTCCATGTGATTGGTCTCGGCAAAGCGCGTGCCGCCCCAGTAGCTCTCGTTCTCAAGCGGCATCCACAGATATTCTGCTTTGGCCGAGATGTTGTTGGTGAAGGCGTATTCGACGCCGGCGCCGATCGCGCCGCCG
>JAJYDD010000179.1 GCA_021777795.1 Pseudomonadota bacterium
GTATGCGCGAGGGCTTCGCCAGCATCGCGGAGGATTTGGATTCGCTGCTGCGCTACCAGGGCTTCGGCGGCTCGCCGCTCGACCGAGACGCCGCGACTTCCTGGCTCGGCCGGCGCGCGCTGGTGCCCGCGCAGGAGCGCGTGTTCCTGTCGCCGGGCGCGCATGGCGCGATGGTCGGCATTTTCAGCCTGCTCGCCACGGCGGGAGAAACGATCCTGTGCGAGGAGATCACCTATCCCGGGGTGCGCGCGGTCTGCGCTCAACTGGGGCTGCGGCTCGTCGGCGTCTCCACGGACGGCGACGGGGTTATCCCCGAGGCGCTCGACGAAGCCATCCGTCTGCACGCGCCAAAGGCGATCTATCTCAACCCGACGCTGCAAAACCCCACCACCATCACCATTCCCGAGCGTCGCCGCGCCGCGATCTGCGCGCTGGCGCGCCGGCGCAAAACCCCCATCGTCGAGGACGACGCCTATGGCTTCATTCCGACGCACGGCCCCGCGCCGCTCGCCGCCATCGCGCCCGACATTTGCTGGCACATCGCGGGGCTGGCCAAATGCATCGGCGCGGGGCTGCGCCTCGCCTATGTCGTGGCGCCCGATGCGCGCGCGGGGTGGTCGTTCAACAGTGCAATGCGCACGCTCTGCGTCATGGCGTCGCCGATCACAGCGGCTCTCGCCACGCGCTGGATTCACGACGGCACCGCCGACATGATCCTGCGGTTCATCCGCGCTGAAAGCATGGCGCGCGAGCGCATCGCCGCCAAATGGCTGGAGCCGGGAACCTATCTGTCGGACCCCTTGAGCTTCAATATCTGGCTGCCTCTGCGCAACGGCTGGACGCGCTCGGTGTTCGTCAACCACGTGCGCGCGGCGGGCCTGGGCGTCGTGCCAAGCGACCCTTTCGTCGCGGCGGGCGTCGCGCCCGAGGCGGTGCGCGTTGGCCTCGGCGGCCCCGTGGCGCGCAGCCAGGTCGAGCGCGGGATGGAGCTCATCGCCCATACGCTCGAAACGAGGCCGGAGGCGGTCGCATCCTGAGCGACCGATAATTTTGATCTTGCTAAATTAGTGTTTGTTGATATATTCGCCGCGTTAAGGACTTCGCCTAGCGAGGAGACGGTCATGAACTATCATATGTCGCGCGTTATCGAGTCCGGGTTCGACGACGCGGTGGCCCGCGTCACCGAGGCGCTGAAAGCCGAGGGCTTCGGCGTGCTCAGCCAAATCGACGTCGCGGCGACGCTGAAGGCCAAGCTCGGCAAGGATTTCCGCCCCTATCGCATCCTCGGGGCCTGCAATCCGGGGCTGGCGTTCCAGGCGCTGAGCGCCGAGGACCATGTCGGCGTCATGCTCCCCTGCAATGTCGTCGTGCAGCAGCGCGAGGGCGGGCAGGTGGAAATCTCCGCCATCGACCCCACCGCTCCGATGCAGGCGATTGGCAACCCCGCGCTCGACAGCGTCGCCGCGACGGTGCGCGACAAGCTCGGCAAGGTCGTCGCCGCCGTCTGAATCGGCGAGCCTCAGTTCCCCGTTTCCGCCAGCGCCGCGCGGCGTCGCAGGCGGGCTGCGTCCAGCAACATCTGCGCCGCCCACAGGTGGACATTGCGCTGCCGCACGAGATCGCGCATCGCCCGCATGCGGCCGCGCTGCGCCTCCGGCTGCATGCGTAGCGCGGAGTCCAGCGCATCCGCCATGCCTTGGGCGTCGTAGGGATTGACGATCACCGCCTCGGCCAGTTCGCGCGAGGCGCCGGCGAAGCTCGACAGCAGCAACACCCCCTGCTCATCGTCGCGCGAGGCGATGAACTCCTTGGCGACGAGGTTCATGCCGTCGTGCAAGCTTGACACCACGCAGATGTCGGCGGCGCGGAACAGCCGGAACACCTCGTCCGGCTCGTGATGGCGGATCGAAAGCACGATCGGCTGGTAATCGCCGTCGCCGTATTTGGCGTTGATGGCCTCGGCCGTCTTAATGGCCTCGGCCTGCAGGGAACTGTAGGATTCGAGCTTGCTGCGCGTCGGCGCCGCAGCTTGCAGGAATACGAACTTGCCCCGCCATTCCGGCCGCTTCTCCAACAGCCTCTCGACGGCCTGCATGCGGTCGACGATGCCCTTGGTGTAATCGAAGCGCTCGATGCCGACGGCGATGCGCGCGTCCGGCCTCAGCCCGAACTTCTCGATCACCAGGCGACGGCATTCGGCGACCGGCGGCTGGCCCTCCATCGCCGCCGGCGGCCATTCGATCGAGATCGGATAGGCGCGCACCAGCGTCTCATTGCCGCCGAGCGTCACGGAATTACGCTCGCGGTCGATGCGGCTCTCCAGGAAGCGATCGACGCCCTCCAGGAAATTGTTGCAGTGAAAGCGCGTATGGAAGCCGAGGATCGAACTGCCGAGCAACCCGTCGATGATCTCCTCGCGCCACGGACAGATGCTGAAGGTCTCGGGGTTCGGCCAGGGAATGTGCCAGAAGGTGATGATGGTGGCGCGTGGCAGGCGCTCGCGGATCATGCGCGGCAGCAGCGCGAAGTGATAGTCTTGCACCAGCACGATCGGGTCTTCGCGGCTCGCCTCCTGCACCACCGCCTCGGCGAAGCGGCGGTTGACCGCGACATAATGCAACCAGTCGCTCTCGCGAAAGATCGGCCGCACGAAAGCGATATGGCACAGCGGCCACATGCCTTCGTTGGAGAAGCCGTAATAATAACCGTCTTGCTCATCCTCGGTGAGCCACACGCGGCGCAGCGAATAGGCGGGTTTCGCCGGCGGCACGGACACGCGGTCGTTGCGATCGACCGCCTCGCGGTCGGCGGAGCCCGAACCGTGCGCGATCCACACGCCGCCGCAGGCCCGCATCACCGGCTCCAGGGCCGACACCAGCCCGCTGGCGGGGGTTTGCAGCGTCACCTCGCCGTCGACGCGATTGTGGATATAGGGCTCCCGATTGGACACAACCATCACCTGCGAACCGGGCAGTTCCTCGACCAGCAACTGGTGCAGGGTGTCTGGCGACCATTCGACATGGATGCCATGCGCGTATCGGCGTTCGAGTCGGATTTCGGCGAGCATGGATTCGATGTCTCGGCCGATCGGTAGCTCCGCGTGGCGCGGACCCTCGGCCCCGCGCCCGAGATTGGCGATCGCCGTGCGGAAGGCGCTGGTCCAGCCGCGCATCAGCACGAAGACGACGACGCCGCCGAGCAGCCCGAGCCCGACCGCCACCCCGACAAGCGCCAGCGCCATATAAAGCTGGGCCTCGTGAGCGCGCCGCTGGATGAAGGTGAGATCGTGCAGCACCAGCAACTGGCCGCCGCCATCCTTGGCGGTGAGCGGGAAGACGGCGACGCTGACGGGATGGCCGCGATAGGTTGTGCGGTAATAATTATCGCCGCGCACCGTGCCCTTCTCGGGGCAGGCAATCGATTTCGGCATGTCCTTGGTCGCGTCGAGCAGCTTGCCCTCGGGGTCGCAATAGCCGAGCGCCAGGATGCGCTCGTCCTCGGCGAGCTCCTCGAAATAGGGCTCTAGCTTAAACTGCGGCTTATCCGCGAGGCCACGCACGACGCTGTCGTGGATGGAGCGGAACACCAGGCTTGATCTCAGCTCGATGTCGCGCTCCGACCAATGATCGACGACCACGAAGGCGACCTGCGTCATCGCGACGATGACGACGATGACGCCGGCGAGACTGAGACCCACGATAGGGTTTTTCGCCATGCGCATGAACGAGGCGTTCCAGCGGCGCACGCGGGGATGGCGCAACGAGCCAATGAGGGGCAGACTCACCGTCCGTTCTCCCAGCCGCGCGACAGCCGCATCGCCGAGATGATGATGCCCACCAGCGAATAGGTCTGCGGGAAATTGCCCCAGAGTTCGCCGGTCGCGGGGTCGATGTCCTCCGACAAGAGGCCGGCGTGGTTGCGCAGAGCCAGCAGCTTGGCGAACATTTCGCGCGCCTCCGCGACGCGGCCGACGGCGGCGAGCGCGTCGACATACCAGAAGGTGCAGACGGCGAAGGAGACCGTCGGCGCGCCGAAATCATCGGGGGCGTCGTAACGCAGCAACATGCCGTTGCGCGCCAACCTCAGGCCGATCTGCTCGACAGTGGAGACGAAGCGGGGATCGTCGGCGGCGAGCAGGCCCAGTTCATGCAAAAGCAAAACGCTGGCGTCGAACTCATCGCCGTCGAGACTGCCGCAAATCGCGCCGAGCTTTTCGTTCCAGGCGCGTGAAAGAATCTCCTGCTTCAACCCCTCGGCCGAACTGCGCCAATGTGCGGCGCGGTCGGTGAGCGCAAGGCGGTCGGCGATGCGCGCGAGCCGGTCGCAGGCCACCCAGCACATGGCCGCCGAATAGGTGTGGACGCGCACGCGACCGCGATATTCCCAGATGCCGGCATCGGGGGTCAAAGCGAGCTTGAGCGCCATCAACCCCAACGGCTCCAGCCGTTCGAACAGCGCGACATCGCCTTTCTTGGGCAGGCGTTCGTCGAAGAACATCTGCGAGGCGGCGAGGATGACGCCGCCATAGACGTCATGTTGCGCCTGGGTGGCGGCGGCGTTGCCGACCCGCACCGGCCCCTGGCCGCGATAGCCGGCGAGCGTTTCGACGATGCGCTCGTCGAGGTCGCTCTCGGGCAGGATGCCATAGACCGGCTTCAATGTCGGTTTGCGCTCGAAGGCGATGACATTGGCGATATATTCGATGAAACGCTCCATCGTGCGGCTGGCGCCGACGCGGTTCAGCGCGTGGACTGTGAAATGCGCGTCGCGGATCCAGCAGAAGCGATAGTCCCAGTTGCGCTGCGAGTCCGGCGATTCCGGAATCGAGGTCGTCAGCGCCGCCACGATCGCGCCGGTCTCGGCGAAGGAGCACAAGTGCAGCGTGATCGCGGCGCGGATCACCGCCTCCTGGTAGTCGAAGGGCACGTTGAGACTGCGCACCCACCCCTGCCAGTAATCATGCGTGCGCTCCTGGCAATCCGCGCCGACCCGCTCGACGGCGTCGGGCAAGGTTTCGTCGGGGTGCAGGATGAAGGTCAGCGGCCGCGTCAGCACGAAACCGGCGCCGCCGAGGACATAGCTGATCGGCGCGTCTGTAGTGACGCGGAAGGAGAGGCCTTCGCTCGAAAAGCTTACATGATTTGACCCCTGGACGGCCCGGGGCGCCTGCGCGCCATAATCGCGCGTCGGTTTGAGCAGGACGCGCACGCGGCACAGCCCGCTGAGCGGTTCGACGCGGCGCACGATCATCGGCGGGCGATGCATGCGCCCGGCGACCGGAAACAGCGGCGCGAAATCGGTCACGGTGTAGGCCCCGGCGCGGGTCGTAATGGTGGTGCGCAAAATGGCCGTGTTGCGCAGATAGGTCTGTTCGGCGCTGAAGCTCTCGTCGGGGACTATGGCGAACTGGCCGCGCTCCTCCTGGTCGCCGTCGAGCAAGGCGGAGAAAATCGGGTCGCCGTCGAGCCTTGGCCAGCAGCCCCAGACCATGCGCCCCTCGCGATCGAGAAGCGTCGCCAGGGCGCCATTACCGATCACCGCGAGGTCAAGCGAAGGGGTTCGGCTCAAAGGTCAGCTCCTTTTTTGCGGCAGGCCGCCCGAAGGCGGGAAAGGCGCGCATTGGCAAGGACGCGCCCCAACTGAAACGCGGCGGCGGGCCAAAGGTTCATGGGCGCGCCATTTTGTCGCCGGGGCGAGGATAACCGAGTCGACGTCAAATCTTGCGTCGTCGTCCGATCCTCCGTTCCCCGCCGCCGAAAGCTCAGCAGTCCCCCCTGCGGGCAAGTCGTAGCTTTCATACCGCCTGATAACCGTTTCGACCCGTCATTTGCAAAGAGATATTGCGGGCGCGCTCTGCGAATTGGTCCAAGGGAACGCACGCCGCCCCGCTTTATATGCGCATTCTCACTGTATATTATGCGGAACGATCGCGCTCGCGCCGGCCTGGCCTCGGCGTAGAGCGCGCCGCCGGCGCCGCGCGGTCGCCGGAAACGCGCGACGCGAGAGCGTCATGCCCGCGCTTCCTGCGATTCGTTAGCAACGGCGACGCAGCGCGGCTGGGGGAAATCCCCTTCGCTTCGCGCCTCGCGCGGTTTCGATCTTGCATATCGGCTCGCGATAAGAGAAGGAATCGGCGTCTCGCAAGGCCGATCCAGGCCGAGAGTCCGCGGGGCGGTGACGGGAAAGCGCTATGGGAAAGGTGACGGGTTTTCTGGAGATCGACCGCGCGGATCGGCGCTATGCGCCGGCCTCCGATCGTATCCGCCATTATCGCGAATTCATGCTGCCGCTGAGCGAAGAGGGCACGCGCAATCAGGCCGCGCGCTGCATGAATTGCGGAATCCCCTATTGCCACAACGGCTGCCCCGTCAACAACCAGATCCCCGACTGGAACGATCTCGTCTATCGCGGCGACTGGCGCGAGGCGTCTCGCAACCTCCATTCCACCAACAACTTCCCCGAGTTCACCGGCCGCGTCTGCCCGGCGCCCTGCGAAGCCTCCTGCACGCTCAACATCCAGGACACGCCCGTCACCATCAAGACGATCGAATGCGCCATCGTCGATCGCGCCTGGGAACAGGGCTGGATCAAGCCGGAGCCGCCGACGCACAAGACCGGCAAGCGCGTCGCTATCATCGGCTCCGGGCCGGCTGGCCTCTCCTGCGCCCAGCAACTCGCCCGCGCGGGCCATGAGGTGCATCTCTACGAGAAGAACGCCCAGCCCGGCGGCCTGCTGCGCTACGGCATCCCCGATTTCAAGCTCGAAAAGCGCCATATCGAGCGCCGCGTCGAGCAAATGAAGGCGGAAGGCGTCGTCTTCCACTGCAAGACCCATGTCGGCAAGGACGTGACCTCGACCTCGCTGCTGGAGAGCTTCGACGCCGTCGCGCTGGCGGGCGGCGCCGAACTCGGCCGCGACCTGCCGGCGCCCGGCCGCGATCTCTATGGCGTCTATTTCGCGATGGAGTTCCTGCCGCAACAGAACCGCCGCGTCGCCGGCGAGCCGCTCGGCACCAACGAGCCGATTCTGGCCTCCGGCAAGCATGTCGTCGTCATCGGCGGCGGCGATACCGGCTCGGATTGCATCGGCACCTCGATCCGTCAGGGCGCGCTGAAGGTGACGCAGCTTGAAATCATGCCGACGCCCCCCAAGGTCGAGGACAAGATGATGAACTGGCCGAACTGGCCGGTGAAGCTGCGCACCTCTTCCAGCCACGAGGAAGGCGCCGAACGCGATTTCGCCGTGATGACCAAGCGGTTCGAGGGCGAGAACGGCGCCGTCACCGGCATCGAATGCGTGCGCCTCGACGACAAGATGAAGCCGATCGAGGGCAGCGAGTTCACGATCAAGGCCGATCTGGTGCTGCTGGCGATGGGTTTCGTCTCGCCGATCAAGGAGGGGCTGATCTCCGATCTCGGCGTCGCGCTCGACGGTCGCGGCAACGTGCAGGCCGACACCAAGCGTTATGCGTCATCGGTCGCCAAGGTGTTCGCCTGCGGCGACATGCGGCGCGGCCAGTCGCTGGTGGTGTGGGCGATCCGCGAGGGCCGGCAATGCGCGGCCGCCATCGACGAGGCGCTGATGGGCGAAACGATCCTGCCGCGGTGAAGCGGTTCACGACGGCGCTCGTCGTCGCCGCCGCATTGGGGGCGGCGGCGACGGTGGGTCCGTGGGCGCTGATCGAGGTTTCGACACGTTCGCATATTTACGAAACGACCGAGGGGCTGAAGCCGGCGACCGCCGGTCTGGTGCTGGGCGCCTCGCGGCTGGTGCGCAATTATGTCGCCAACCCCTTCTTCCGCAACCGCATCGTGGCGGCGGCGGCGCTGTTCAAGGCCGGCAAGGTGCAATATCTCATCGTCAGCGGCAGCCAGGCCGGCGGCGGCCGGCCGCGCGGCGGCTATGACGAGCCCGCCGACATGCGCGCCGCCCTGATCGCCGAGGGCGTGCCGGCGGCCCGCATCTATCGCGACTACGCCGGCTTCCGCACGCTCGACTCCATCATTCGCGCCAAGGATATCTTTGGGCAGCAGCGGGTCATCGTCGTCTCGCAGCCGTTCCATCTCTCGCGCGCGCTGTTCCTGGCCTATTGGCGCGGCCTCGACGACGACGGCTTCGCCGCCGCCGAC
>JAJYDD010000180.1 GCA_021777795.1 Pseudomonadota bacterium
CTTGCGGCGGGTTCGCGCGCGCCGAACCCGCGCGCGGCGCGGCGCAGCAACGCGCGCGCCCGGGCTAGATCGTCGAGCTGCGCCATCGCGATGCCGCGCAAGGCCAGCGCCGGCGGATCGTCGCGCAGCGCGACATGGTTGAGCGCGGCCAGCGCGTCGCCCCGCGCCAGCGCGCGCGCGGCGGCTGAGATCAGCGAGTCCAACGCAATCCCGCCAAACTTGTCACTCCCTGCGCCGCAAGGTCCGCGGCTAAGCCTATCTCACAACCAACGCATGGAGGCAAAGATGACGACGCATATCACCGCAGACCGCGAGCAATGGCTGGAAGCGCGGCGCGACCTGCTCGCCGCCGAAAAGGATCTGACGCGCCGCAGCGACGAAGTGGCGCGCCTGCGCCAACGCCTGCCGTGGGTCAGGATCGACAACGCCTATGAGTTCGACACCGAGGCCGGGCGGTGTTCGCTGAAGGATTTGTTTGACGGGCGCTCGCAACTGCTGGTCTATCACTTCATGTTCGGCCCCGATTACAAAGCCGGCTGCCCCTCCTGCTCGATGATCGCCGACGGCTTCGACGGCTTCGCGGTGCATCTGGCCCATCACGACGTGACGCTGACGGCGGTTTCGCGCGCGCCGCTCGAAAAGCTTCTCGCCTACCGGGCGCGCATGGGCTGGTCGTTCCCCTGGGCCTCGTCGCAGGGCGGCGATTTCAACTTCGACTTCAATGTTTCGTTCACGGAGGCGCAGGAAGCCCAGGGCCCGGTCGAATACAATTACGCGCGCGGCGCGCACGCGATGGACAGGACGCCGATTCCGCCGCCGGTGCAGCAATTCGCCGCCACCTGCGGCGTCGACGGCGCGACCTATCGGCGCGACCGGCCGGGCATGAGCGCGTTCGTCCTGGAGGATGGAATCGTCCACCATGCCTATTCGACTTACGCGCGCGGGCTCGACGGGCTCTGGGGCGCTTATCAATGGCTCGACCGCGCGCCAAGGGGTCGCAACGAGCAGGGCATTTGGTGGCGCCGCCATGACGAATACGGCCGCGCCTGATCTCGCGCGCTGGTTGGCGCTGGCCGCAGCGCCCACCTTCGCGGGCATGGCTCTATGGTCGGCGCTCGCGGGTCACGAGCCGGTCTGCGGCATGGCGACCTCGCCGCTGGGCGGCATGACGGCAATGTATGGGCTGATGAGCGCCTTCCACCTGGCGCCCTGGCTCCGGCGCCTGGCCTAACCCTTCGGCGCGGCGACGCCGAAGGAGGCGAACACGCCGCGCGCGGTCTGCACGAGATTGGCGCTGGGGCCGCAGACGCCGACATTGCGGCGAGTGACGCGCGCGCCCTCGATCAGCAGGATCAGCGTATCGGCCAGAAGGGCGGGCTGCGTGGCGCCGGCGGCGGCGCACAGGCCGACGAGGCGCTCGCGCTGCCTGCTCTTGAACTCCTCAATGACGCGCAGGCCCGGATGGCCCTGCTCGGTCAGTTCGATAGCGGCGTTGGCGAGGTCGCAGCCGCGCTCGTCCTCGGCGATGAAGCGGGCGACGCGGTCAAGGAAACCGTGAAGCTGGCCGGCGGGATCGCCGGGGCTCTCGCGCTCGATGTCGGCCCCGATTTCCTCGGATTTCTTGCCCTTGTAGTTGAGATATTCGAGGATCAGATCGTCTTTGGAATCGAAATGGCGATAGAGCGTCATTTTGTTGGTGCCGGCGGCCTCGGCGATGGTCTCGACGCCGACGCCGCGGATGCCGTGGCGATGGAACAGATCCTGCGCCGTCGCGACGATGCGATCGCGCGGTTTGGGCAGGCAGGGGGTCTCGGCGTCGCCGGCGGAACCCCGTTTTACAAATTCCTTGGCCATGACCCTTGACTTCGATGTTACCGATCGGTATCTAGCACGTTACCGGACGGTAACAAGCGCCACACGCCGAGTCAATGTATCTTTCCGGACGCGCCAGAGATCGAAAGGATAACGCCATGTTGCACCAGCATATCGACGAGCTGTTGGCCGATCCGATCATTCAGATGGTGATGAAGGCCGATCATGTCGAGCCCCAGGCCCTCAAGCGCCTCGTCGCGCGGGCCTCGGTTCGCCGTCCCGCGCGGGCGCTCGCCTTCAACCCCGAGAACGTGCGCCTGCCCGGACAGGCCCGGCCCGCGCTTCGCCTGAGCCCGCCGTCGGCCTATAAAGCCGGCGAAGTCTGCCTCTGCTGCTAACCTTCTCGTCGAGCCTTTGATGGTCAACTTTTTCATTCGCCGACCGATCTTCGCCTCGGCGATTGCGGTCATCATGGTGCTCACGGGCGCGATCTCGTTCTTCCTGCTGCCGGTTTCGCAGTTCCCGGACATTACGCCGCCGCAGGTGGTGGTCAGCGCCAATTACCCTGGCGCCAGCGCGAAAGTCGTCGCCGACACGGTGACGACGCCGCTGGAGGAGGAGATCAACGGCGTCGAGGGCATGAGCTACATGTCCTCGGCCAGTTCGAACGACGGCTCCTCGACGATCACCGTCACCTTCAAGGTCGGCTATCCCCTCAACATCGCCGCCGTTGATGTGCAGAACCGCGTCAATCAGGCGGCCTCGTCGCTGCCGGCGATCGTCAATCAGGGCGGCGTGACGATCAAGAAGCAGAACCCGAATTTCGTCCTCATCGTCAACCTGACCTCGCCCCACAAGACCGTCGATCCCGTCACGCTGTCGAATTACGCCTATCTCCAGATCGTCGATCAGTTGAAGCGCCTGCCCGGCGTCGGCGACGTGCAGATCTTCGGCGAGCGCCGCTATTCCATGCGCGTCTGGATCGACCCCGACAAGCTCGCCAGCCTCGGGCTGACGGCGGTGGACGTGCAGAACGCCATCGCCGAGCAGAACGTGCAGGTGGCGGCGGGCAAGATCGGCCAATCGCCGGCGCCTCCGGGCACGCCGTTCGAGATGCAGGTCAACGCCGCCGGACGCCTGACCGACCCGAAGGAATTTTCCAACATCGTCGTGCGCTCCGATCCCGCGCGCGGGGCGCTGGTGCGGCTGAAAGATGTCGCGCGCATCGAGTTGGGCGCGCTGCAATATTCCTCCTCCGCCTATTTCGCCAAGGACCCGACCGTGGTGCTGGCGGTGTTCCAGATGCCGGGCTCCAACGCGCTCGACCTGCAAAAACAGGTCAAGACCAAGATGGAGGAACTCTCCAAGCGCTTCCCGCCCGATATCGCCTACGCCATGCACTATGACACCACCCGCTTCGTCTCGGCGGCGATGCGCGATGTCGTGGTGACGCTGGCCGAAGCGCTGCTGCTGGTCATTTTCGTCGTCTACATCTTCCTGCAAAGCTGGCGCACGACCATCATCCCGCTGATCGCCATTCCGGTCTCGCTGGTGGCGACGATGGCGGTGATGCTGATGTGCGGCTTCTCGCTCAACATGCTGAGCCTGCTCGGAATGGTGCTGGCCATCGGCCTCGTCGTCGACGACGCCATCGTCGTGGTCGAGAACGTCGAGCGCCAGCTCGAAGCCGGGCTGCCGCCGATCCAGGCGGCGCAGAAGGCGATGTCCGAGGTGACGGGGCCGATCATCGCCACGACGGCGGTGCTGATGGCGGTGTTCGTGCCGGTCGCCTTCATTCCCGGCGTCGCCGGCCGGCTCTACAACCAGTTCGCGCTCACCGTCGCCATTTCCGTCGGCATTTCCGCTTTCAATTCGCTGACGCTGAGCCCCGCGCTCGCCGCCGCGCTGTTGCGCCACGGGCCCAAGGGGCAGTTCTTCGTGTTCCGCTGGTTCAACGCCGGCTTCGAGGCGCTGTCGCACGGCTATGCGCGCACGGTGCGCGTGTTCACGCGCTTCGCCTGGGCGCTGGTCGTGGTGTTTTTCGCGATTTGCGGCGGCGCCTACGCGCTGTCGACCCATCTGGCCTCGACCTTCCTGCCGGTTGAGGATCAGGGCTATTTCTTCGTCGTCGTGCAATTGCCGGACGGCGCCTCGCTGGAGCGCACGGATGCGGTCGCCAAGCAGGTGCGCGACATCCTGCAAGCGACGCCCGGCGTCGATATCGCCGGCTTCATCAGCGGCCTGAACTTCCTCACCAACGCCGCGCAATCGAATTCCGCGGTCGAGTTCGCGGTGCTGAAGCCCTGGGACGAGCGCGGCCCCTCGGAAAGCGCCTCGGCGCTGGTGCAGGCGGTGCGGCCAAAACTGCTCTCGCTTCCCGACGCCTTCGCGCTGAGTTTCGATCCGCCCTCGGTCAACGGTCTCGGCACGACCGGCGGCTTCGAGTTCGAGGTCGAGGATCTCACCGGCCACAGCAGCGCCGCGCTCAACGACGCGACCCAAGCGCTGCTGGCCGTGGCGCGCCAACAGCCGGAACTCAACCCGCAATCGTTGTTCTCGTCGTTCTCCGCCTCGACGCCGCAGCTTTATTACGATCTCGACCGCACCAAGGCCAAGCTGCTCGGCCTCAACCTGCCGGATGTGTTCAACACCTTGCAGATCGAGTTAGGCTCGCTCTACGTCAACGATTTCAACCTGTTCGGCCACACGTTCCGCGTCACCATGCAGGCCGACAAGGGGGCGCGCGCCTCCACCGGGGATTTGAGCAAGTTCTTCGTGCGCAACAGCGCCGGCGGCATGGTGCCGCTCAATGCGCTGGGGACGCTGAAACCCATCGTCGGGCCGGAGACGGTGCCCCATTACAACAATTTCGCCTCGGCGCTCATCAATGGCGCGCCGGCGCCGGGCTTCAGCTCCAGCCAGGCCATCGCCGCCATGCAGCGCGCCGCCGCCATCGCCCTGCCGCGCGATTTCGGCTATGAATGGACCGGCGTCACCTATCAGGAACTCACGGCGGGCTCGATCGCCTCCATCGTGCTGGCGCTGGCGATGTTCTTCGTGTTCATGATCCTGGCGGCGCAATACGAGAGTTGGACGATGCCGTTCATGGTGCTGTCCTCGGCGCCGCTGGCGCTCATCGGCTCGCTGGGCGCGATCTGGCTGCGCCACATGCAGGTCGATGTCTATTCGCAGATCGGCTTCGTCATGCTGATCGGGTTGGCCGCCAAGAACGCCATTCTGATCGTCGAATTCGCCCGGCGCCGGCGCGAGGAGGGGCTGTCGATCGTCGATTCGGCGATGGAGGCGGGACGGCTGCGGCTGCGGCCGATCCTGATGACCGCCTTCGCCTTCATCCTGGGCGTGCTGCCGCTGGTGTTCGCCAGCGGCGCGGGCGCGGCGAGCCGGCAATCGCTGGGCACGGCCGTCTTCGGCGGCATGCTGGCGGCGACGGCGTTGACGCTCGTGTTTACACCGGTATTTTACTATCTGATCGAGCGGGCCAGGGAGGGCCGCCAGCAGGCGGCCGAGGCGCATCGCGCCGCCCACGCCCATCCCGCCGAATAACATCGGAGCCTTACGAATGCGCGCCGTTAAATGGACTGCGGCCACGCTGGCCGCGCTGGCGCTGGCGACCTTCGCCGGCCTGCGCATCGTCGGCGACCTGCCCGAAGGCGCCAAGGCCGCCGCACCCGCGCCCTATATGATGGCGATGCCGGTGCCGGTGTTCGCCGTCGTCAAGAAGACGCTGCCGATCTATCTCGACTACCCCGGCCGGGTCGAGGCGATCCGCAACATCTCGTTGCAGGCGCGCGTCTCCGGCTATATCGACGCCGAGATCGCCGAGGACGGCGCGGACGTGAAGGCCGGCGACCAGCTCTACAAGATCGACCCGCGCGATCTCCAGGCCGCGCTCGATCAAGCGCGCGCCCAGGCGCAGCGCGACGAGGCTTCGCTCGAATACGCCAAGGCCAATTTCTCGCGCGGCCAGGAATTGATGAAGAGCGGCTATGTCGCCAAGGACGCCTACGACCAGCGCTCCAGCACGATGCGCGGCGCCGAGGCGGCGCTGACGCTCGACAAGGCGGCCATCGAGGCGGCGCAGTTGAACCTCAGCTACACCGAGATCCGCGCCCCGTTCGCCGGCCGGCTCGGCCGCAATCAGGCCGCCAAGGGCGCGCTGGTCGGCCCCGCCAGCGGCGCCTTGAACACGCTGGTGCAACTCGATCCCATCTATGTGAGCTTCAACCCCAGCGAGACGGAGCTGGCCGAAATCCGCGCCGCGCGCGCCGCCGGCAAGGTCGAGGCGCAGGTGACGACGCCGGGCGATCCGAACCTGATCCGCCGGGGCGATCTCACCTTCCTCGACAATGTGATCGACCGCGCGACCGGCACCATCGCCGCGCGGGTGACGCTCAAAAACGCGGATTCGGCGTTGCTGCCCGGCGAATATGTGCGGGTGCGGCTGCTGCTGCGCGACGAGCCGGATGCGCTGATGGCGCCGGCGGTGGCGCTGGGATCCAACCAGATGGGCAAGTTCGTCTATGTCGTCGGCCACGACGACAAGGCGGAACTGCGCCAGCTCGAACTCGGGCCCAGCGACGGCACGCTGGTCAATGTCGTCAAGGGCCTCAACGAGGGCGACAAGGTGATCGTCGGCAATCTCCAGAAGATCGGGCCCGGCTCGCCGGTCAAGCCGCTGCCGATGCATCCGTGAGCTTCACCTATAGGCGAGCCACGCCGTCCCGATGAAAAGCGTCAGCAGCGTCAGCGGCGCGCCGACGCGAAAATAGGCCCAGAAGCTGATCGGCGCATGGGCGCGCGCGCCCTGCTCTGCGACGATCAGATTGGCGACCGAGCCGAGCAGGGTGAAATTGCCGGCCAGCGTCGAACTCATGGCGACCACCAGCCACGCCTTGGCGGGATCGTGCAGCGCGGCGATGAACGGCCGCAGCGCCAGCACCGCCGGCACGTTGCTGACGATGTTGGACGCAATCGCCGTGACGGCGGAGAGCCGCCACACCTCGCCAAGGCCGGCCGCCACGACCATCTTGACTGTCTGCGGTGTTAGCAGCACGCGCTCCGCCCCGGCGACGACCACGAACAGCCCCGCGAACAGGATCAGCAGCGGCCCGTCGATCTCGCGATAGATGCGATGCGGCTTGATGGCGCGCGTCAGCAGGAGGAAGGCGCCGCCGTAGAGCGCGGCGAGCGCCGGCGCCATGCCAGCGAAAAACGCCACGCCGAGCGCGACGCAGACGAAGATCGCCTTCGCCATCTGCGGCTTGTGAACGACGCCGCGAAACGGCGCGCCGTCTGCCTCGGCCGCCGGCCGGCCGAATTCGGCGCGATAGACGATGCGCACGATGACGACGACGAGAACCAGCGAGATCGCCGCGACGGGCGCCAGCGCCGCCGAGAACGCGGGATAGGAGACGCCGGAGACCACGCCGATCACCATATTCTGAGGATTGCCGGTGATCGTGCCGACGCTGCCGCAATTCGACGCCGTGGCGGCGGCGACCAGATAGGGCGCGGGGTTCAGCTTCAGCGCCCGCGTGATCTCAACCACGATCGGCGCCATCACCAGACAGATCGCGTCGT
Organism: Pseudomonadota bacterium; assembly: GCA_021777795.1. Lineage (GTDB taxonomy): Bacteria > Pseudomonadota > Alphaproteobacteria > Rhizobiales > Beijerinckiaceae > Roseiarcus. The sequence continues at coordinate 7,414 of JAJYDD010000180.1, forward strand.
TGACCAGAAAGGCGGAGAGCACCCCGGTCATCAACGTCACGGCCATCAACAGCACCAGGGGCGCGTGGGCGTGCTTCATCGCCAGCACCCCGACCGCCCGGAACGCGCCCGAAACTTTCAGATGGGCGACGACGATCATCATGCCGAGGAGCAGCGTCATCGTGTTCCAGTCGATCGCCTGGTAGGCGTCGTCGAGCGACAGCGCGCCGACGGCGATCATCGCGGCGGCGCCCAGCAGCGCGATGCCGGCGCGGTCGAGCCTGAGGCCGGGAATGCGGCCGATCGCCACGCCGCCATAGGTCACGATGAGAATGACGAGCGCGGCGATGTCGGTGAAATTCATTCCCTCGGCTCTTGCAATGAGGCGCCGAGGCGCTTTCGGGCATTCGCGCCGCGAAGGCAAGGCGGCTTCCATGAACCCCAAACCGTTCCGGGGGTTCCCTCGATCCCCATTGCGCTTTAGGCTTGACGGCGTGGCCGGCGCCGATGAGACGGAAGGGAACAGAGGAGACTCATGACGTCGCACGAGGCGCCCACATGTCCGGCCTGGGATGGCCGCGATCTTGCAAACCTGCTCGATCTCACCCCGCTCGGACCCGGCCATTTCCGCGCCCGTTGCTTCGAGGCCAACGACAACGCCCGCATCTATGGCGGGCAGATGCTGGGCCAGA
>JAJYDD010000181.1 GCA_021777795.1 Pseudomonadota bacterium
GACGAACAGGCTGATCGCCAGCATGATCGTCGAATAAAGCTCGGCGGCGTAGAGCAGCACGCCGGGCACGAAATTCCAGGGATCGCTGATCGGCGGGATGGTGTTGACGGTGCGCCAGAAGAAATAGCGGATGACGACGGCCGTGCCGAGGGCGAGAAAGATGTGCCGCCACGGCCCCTTGAGTCCCAGGGCGCGGATCGACGCCATCGCGATGAGCGCCGTGACGCCGATCACGAGCTGGGAGCGGATGCCGACGGGCTCCGTGCACAGGATGAGGAAAGCCAGCCCCGCGCCCAGCCACAGCGCCTTTCTGACCATCCGCTCCATACGCATTACGCCCACCGCCACCCGTACTTCACAGGCAGGTTAAGGGGGTAAGCTTTCGATTTCCCTTACGACATTACTTAGCGTTGATTATTGCCAACCGCCGGGGGCTTTCATTGCAAAGCGTCCGCCGGCGGCGGCATTGCGCCGGTCATCATCGCCACGGCGTCCGACATCGACACCTTCTTGGGGTCGACCACGGTTAGCCGTTTCCCCAATCGGTGAATGTGGATGCGGTCGGCGAGTTCGAACACATGCGGCATGTTGTGCGAGATGAGGATGATCGGCAGGCCGCGCTTCTTGACGTCGAGAATCAACTCCAGCACCCGGCGCGATTCCTTGACGCCGAGCGCCGCCGTCGGCTCGTCCATGATGATGACGCGCTTGGCAAAGGCGGCTGCGCGCGCCACCGCCACGCCCTGGCGCTGGCCGCCCGACAGGGTCTCCACCGGCTGGTTGATGTTCTGGATCGTCATCAACCCGAGTTCGTTGAGCTTTTCGCGCGCGAATTTCTGCATCGCGCCGCGGTTCATCAGCCGGAAATACTGGCCGAGGAAGCCGGGGGCGCGGATCTCGCGGCCCAGAAACATATTGTCGGCGATCGAGAGCGCCGGAGAGAGCGCGAGGTTCTGATAGACGGTCTCGATGCCGGCCTCGCGCGCATCGATCGGCGAGCGGAAGTGGACGACCTCGCCCCCTAGCCGGATCTCGCCGGCGTCGGGGATCGCGGCGCCGCAGATCGCCTTGATGAGCGACGACTTGCCGGCCCCGTTGTCGCCGATGACCGCGGTGATCTCGCCGGGATAGAGATCGAAATCGGCGTGATCCAGCGCTGTGACGCGGCCATAGCGCTTGACCAGCTTGCGGCAGGTGAGGATGGGTTCTGCGCTCGGGTTCACTTGGCGACCCTCCGGATCCATTGGTCGAGCGCGACGGCGACGATGATGAGCACGCCGATCGCGAATTCCTGCCACAACACGTCGAGCCCGGCGAGCGAGACCGCCGAGCGGAACACGCCGACGATCAGCGCTCCGACAACCGTGCCGATGATCGAACCGCGCCCTCCGAACAGCGACGTGCCGCCGATCACCACGGCGGTGATCGAATCGAGATTGGCGCTTTCGCCCGCCGTCGGGCTGATGGCGCCGACGCGCCCAATCAGCGCCCAGCCGGCGATGGCGGCGATGAGGCCGGCGAGCACATAGACGCTGAGCAGAACCTGATCGGTGTCGATGCCGGCGAGCCGCGCCGCCTCCTCGTCATCGCCGGTCGCATAGACATGGCGGCCATAGGCGGTGCGGTTGAGGATGTACCAGACGACCGCCGCCACCGCCAGCATCAGGAACGTGCCCCACATGATGCGGGCATTGCCGATCTCAATCTGATTGCCCATGATTTGCAGGAAATTCGCCTTGTCCTGAATATCCTGCATCCCGATCGTTTCGCTCTGCGAATAGAACGTGTTGAGCGCGCCGATGATCGACAAGGTGCCGAGCGTGACGATGAAGGGCGGCATCTTCAGGCGCGTCACCAGCACGCCGTTGAGCAGCCCGAACGCGGCCCCGCACAGCAGTCCGAGCGGAAAAGCGATGATGACGGGCACGCCGTCGATGACCCCCAGGCGCCCCATCACCACCGAGGAAAGCACCATGATGACGCCGACGGAAAGATCGATGCCGGCGGTCAGGATCACCAGCGTCTGCCCGACGCCGACGATGCCGATGACCATGACTTGCGTTAGGACGGTCGAAAAATTGCTGGCGGCGGTGAAGCGCGACGGATTGACCGCGACGCCGAGAATGAGCCCGAGCAGCAGCACGACGAACGGAACGGTCGTCGGATAGGCGTGCAGGAATCGCTGCAGGCGCTGAAGGAAGGTGAGTTGCCGTTCCTCGAAAGAGGCGACTGTCGCCGTAGCGCCGGTCAGCACCTTTTCGAATTCCTGCGGCGCCGGCCGCCCGTCGTCAGTGACCTCGGACATGGCACTCCCCGTGTGTTTCCTCGCGCGCCGCTTTGTCGTCAGGCGCCCCGGGATGAGCCCGGAGCGCCTGCGCGGCGTCGTCAGTTTGTCATTGTCGCTGAAGCTGTGGCGAAATCAACCCCAGCACTTCTTCAGGCCCTCGGCGACGCTGATCGAAGGCACGCCGGGGACGGGGTGGTCGGTGACAAGTTGCTCGCCGGTGTCCATCGAGTGCGGCTTGGTCTTGGTCTTGATGTAGTTGGCGACCGCCTCGACGCCGTCGGCGGCCATCAGCAGCGGATATTGCTGCGACGTGGCGCCGATGATGCCGTCCTTGACCCATTTGACGCCCTGGCAGCCGCCGTCGACGGCGACGATCAACACGCCCTTCTCCTTGCCGGCCGCCTTCAGCGCCGCATAGCCGCCGTAAGCGGCCGGCTCGTTGATGGCGTAGACGAGGTCGATGTGATCGGCCTTCTGGAGAATGTTCTCCATCGCTTTGCGGCCGCCCTCGGTGGAGCCCTTGGTGACGTCGGAGCCGACGATCTGGGGGGAGTCGCTCGGCGAATAGTGCTTGGGATCCTTGACCTTGATGCCGAAGCCGGTGAGGAAGCCGTTATGGCGCAGATAGTCGACCGTCGGCTCGTTGGCGGCCAGATCGAGGGTGGCGATCTTGGCGGTCGCGGCCTTGGCGCCCAGCGTCGCCTTCGCCCATTCGCCGATCAACTCGCCAGCCTTGAAATTGTCGGTGGCGTAAAGCGCGTCCGCTGCGGTGGCGGGATCGAGCGGCGTGTCGAGCGTGATGACGATGACGCCGGCCTTGCGCGCCTTCTCCACCGTCGGCACGATTGCGGTCGAATCGCTTGGCACCAGCAGGATGCCCTTGGCGCCGGCGGCGACGAGTTGCTCGATCGCCTGCACTTCGCCGTCGTTGTCGCCGTCGAACTTGCCGGCATAGGCTTGCGGGGTCAGGCCAAGCTGCTTAGCCTTGGCCTCGAAGCCTTCTTTCATCTTGACGAAGAAAGGATTGGTGTTGGTCTTGGTGACGAGGCCGACGATGTCGCCCGCCATCGAAGGGGCGCTCGACAGGGCGAGCGCCAGCGTCGCCCCGGCGACAGTGGAAAGCACACTGGACTTCTTGAACATGACTTCCTCCCGGATCCGTCGTTTCTACGCCGGCGCTTCGCGCGCTTTCGCGTCGAAGCGCGGCGCGGACCCCTCCAGACAGGGAAGCGCCCGCGATCGCGCCGTCGTCCCGGTATAGGGACAAACTCCATGATCTTTGTCAAGGATAATTCAACACGTTTGATTTATTCTTGACAGCCGCGACCCGTCCCGGCAAGATCGACCGATCATGAAGCCAACGGAGTCTCGCGCCCCACGCCCCCGTCGCGATGACGCAGGGACTGCGGACCAGAAGCCGACGCCGGCGGAAACCGGCTCACGCGCGGAGCTACCGCTGAGCGGCGCCGACCAATCCGGCGTGCGCCTCTACAATGAGCGCTTGGTTTTGTCGCTAGTGCGCCGCTTCGGCCAGCTCTCCAAGATCGAGGTGGCGCGCATGACCGGCCTCTCGGTGCAATCCACCTCGACGATCATGAACCGGCTCGGCGACGAGGGGCTGCTGCGGCGCGAGGCGCCGTTGCGCGGCCGGGTCGGTCAGCCAACAGTGCCGGTCTCCATCGACCCCGAGGGCGCCTTCGCCTTCGGGCTCAAGATCGGGCGGCGCTCCAGCGAACTGGTGCTGGTCGATTTCGTCGGCGCGATCCGCCATCGCGCCACCGTAGAATACGCCTATCCGACCCCCGAGGCGGCGCTGGCTTTCGCCGCCTCGGCTTTGCCCGAGCTGACGGCGCGGCTCGACGCGCGCCAGAAGGCCCGGCTCGCCGGTCTCGGCGTCGCGCTGCCGTTCCAGCTCTGGAGCTGGTCGGACGAGATCGGCGCGCCCGCCGGCGCGATGGACGGCTGGCGCTCGCTCGACATCGGCGAGGAGATCGGCCGGCTTTGCGGCCTTTCCGTCACCGTCTGCAACGACGCGACCTCGGCGTGCGCCGCAGAATATTATTTCGGCGACGCCTGGCGCGAGCGCGATTTCCTCTATTTCTTCCTCGGCGAGTTCCTCGGCGGCGGGCTGGTCATCAACGGTTCGCTGTATTTCGGCCGCTCCGGCAATGCGGCGGCGGTCGGCTCGATGCCGGCGCCGGGGCCGCAGGGGGTGACCCAACTCATCCATCTGGCCTCGCTTTACCAGCTCCAGCGCCGCGTCGAACGCGCCGGCGCCGATCCCTCCTCGATCTGGCTGGCCCCGCAGGCCTGGGCGGATTTCGGCGAACCCTTGCGCGCATGGCTCGACGAGGCGGCGCGCGCGCTCGCCTACGCCATCGTCTCGGCGATCTCGGTGATCGACGTCGCAACCGTCGTCATCGACGGCGCGATGCCGGCCCCGGTGCGCCAGACGCTGTGCCATCTTGTCGCCGCGGAGCTTGAGAAGCTTGACCGGCGGGGCTTGTCGGACGTGCGCGCCCTGCCCGGCGCCATCGGCCCGGACGCGCCGGCGATCGGCGCGGCGGCGCTGCCGCTTATCAAGAATTTCGCGCGGGATCGCGACGTATTGTTCAAGGAAACGTCGGCTGAGGGTTGACTTTCCCCCACGCCTGCCGCGATGGCCGGCGCGAAACGAGGTGAACATGGCTTCCAAGATCATCAAGGTCGACCCCTTCGACCTCGTCGTATTCGGCGGCACCGGCGATCTCGCCTATCGCAAGCTGTTTCCGGCGCTCTATCACCGCGAGAAGGCCGGCCAGCTCACCGACCCCACCCGCATCATCGGCGTCTCGCGGCGCGAGATGTCGAACGAGGAATTCCAGGCCAGCGTGCGCGACGCCCTGAAGAAATTCGGCGAGGCCGACGGCGGCGAGACCGTGGAGAAATTCCTGTCGCGCATCCATTACCAGGCGCTCGACGCGACCGGCGACAAGGGCTGGAGCGAATTCAAGACCCTGATGGACGGCGACGAGCGCGTGCGCGCCTATTACCTGGCCACCGGCCCCGACCTGTTCGCGCCCATCGCCAAGCGCATCGGCGCCGAAGGTCTGGCGTCGCCGCGCTCGCGCATCATCGTCGAAAAACCCATTGGCCACGACGGCCAGAGCGCCAACGCGATCAACGATGCGCTGGGTTCGGTGTTCCTGGAGAAGAACATCTTCCGCATCGACCATTATCTCGGCAAGGAGACGGTGCAGAACCTGATGGCGCTGCGCTTCGCCAATGCGCTGCTGGAGCCGCTATGGAACAGCGCGCACATCAATCATGTCCAGATCACCGTCGCCGAGACGCTCGGCGTCGGCGGCCGCGGCGCCTATTACGACGAATCCGGCGCCATGCGAGACATGGTGCAGAACCACATGTTGCAGCTTCTTTGTTTGATCGCGATGGAGCCGCCGTCTTCGTTCGAGGCCGACGCGCTGCGCGACGAGAAACTCAAAGTCCTGAAGTCGCTGACGCCGATCAACGAACAGAACGTCGGCCAACTGACCGTGCGCGGGCAATATCGCTCCGGCTTCGCCGACGGCGGACAGGTCGGCAGCTATTGCGAGGACATCGGCAAGGATCGAAGCGAGACCGAGACCTTCGTGGCGCTGAAGCTCGGCGTAGAAAACTGGCGCTGGGCCGGCGTGCCGTTCTACCTGCGCACCGGCAAGAGGCTGCCGCAGCGCTTCTCGGAGATCGTCGTTGGCTTTCGCCGCGTGCCGCATGAGATCTTCGCGCATGGCGCCGACGGCATCCCCGCCAACCGGCTGGTCATCCGCGTCCAACCGGACGAGGGCATCAAACTTTGGTTGATGATCAAAGATCCCGGCCCCGGCGGCATGCGCCTCCAGCACGTGCCGCTTGACATGAGCTTCGCCGAGGCGTTTGGCGTCAGCTCGCCCGAGGCCTACGAGCGGCTGCTGATGGATGCGGTGCGCGGCAACGCCTCGCTGTTCATGCGCCGCGACGAGGTGGAGGCGGCCTGGGCCTTCGTCGATCCCATACGTGAGGCCTGGGCGCATAGCGGCGAGCCGCCGCGCCCCTATTCCGCCGGTACCTGGGGCCCGGCCGCCTCCATCGCGCTGATCGAACGCGACGGGCGCACCTGGAACGAGGAATACGCATGATCGAGACCCATTTCGCGCGCCGCGCTTTCGCCAATGGCGAGGCGCTCGCCAAGGACTTCGCCGATTGGACGGCGGCGCTGCTCGCCCAAGCCATCGAGGCGCGCGGCCTGGCGCTCATGGTCGTCTCCGGCGGCTCGACGCCGAAGCGTTTCTTCGCCGAGCTTGCGGCGCGCGATCTCGACTGGGCGCGCGTCGCGGTGACGCTCGCCGACGAGCGCCGCGTGGCCGACGATTCGCCGCGCTCCAACGCCCGGCTGGTGCGCGAGACGCTGTTGCAAGGCGAGGCCGCCAAGGCGCAATTCTGCCCGCTGGCGGATTCGCGCGTCACGGCCGAGCAGGAACTGGCGGCGGCGGCGGCGCGCGCCGCCCATCTCAATTGGCCCGCCGATCTCGTCGTGCTCGGCATGGGCGACGATGGCCACACCGCCTCCTGGTTCCCGCACGCGGCGGGCCTCGCCGAGGCCATCGACCCGGCGGCGCGCGCGCTGGTCGCCGCCATGCCGGCGCCCGACGGGCTGGAGCCGCGCCTGACCCTCACCGGCCGGGCGCTGCTGCGCGCCCGCGCGCTGGCGCTTCAGATCGAAGGGCCGAAAAAGGCGGAAGTGTTTGGCCGCGCCTGCGCCGACGGCCCGGTGGAGGATATGCCGATCCGCGCCGTGCTGCGCGGCGCCGGCGATCGGCTGACGGTGTTTCAGGCCGGTTGACTTGCGCCGGACCGCGCGCCGCCCTAGGCCGGGCGCGAGCCTCGCGAGACCCTAGATGACGTCGCACGCCTTCTCCCCCTTCGTCCGCCTGCTCGGCCGCGGCAAGACCCTTTCGCGCTCGCTGACGGCGGAGGAAGCCGAGCAGGCTATGGCGATGATCCTCGACGGCGAGGCGCGGCCGGAGCAGATCGGCGCCTTCTTCGTGCTGCTGCGCATGAAGGAGGAGACCGGCGCCGAGATCGCCGGTTTTCTGCGCGCCGCTCGCGCCCGCCTGCCGCAGCGCAGCGGTCCGCGCCCCGCGCTCGATTGGCCCGCCTATGCCGGCAAGGCGCGCCGCGCGCCCTGGCACCTCTTGGCGGCGCTGCGGCTCGCCGGCGCCGGCTATAGCGTCGCCCTGCACGGCCTCGATGGCGTCACTCCCGGCCGGCTCTATGCGGGCGAGACGCTGGCCCGGCTCGGGCTCGCGCCGGCGCGCGATTTCGCCGAGGCCGAGGCGATGCTCGCCGAGCGCCATATCGCCTATCTGCCGCTCGACCGGCTGTCGGCGCCGCTCGCGGGGTTGCTGCGGCTGAAGCCGGTGCTCGGCCTGCGCTCGGCGGTCAATACGGTCGTGCGCGGCCTCAACCCGTTCGGCGCCGGCGCCTCTTTGCAGGCGGCGTTCCACCCCGCCTATGTCGCCATCCATCGCGATGCGGCGCTGCACTTGAGCGATGAGCGCGTATGGAGCTTTCGCGGCGACGGCGGCGAGAACGAGCGCCGGCCGGAAAAGCCGGTCGAGATCGCGGCGGCCGAGAACGGCGTCGGCCGCGAGTTCACTT
>JAJYDD010000182.1 GCA_021777795.1 Pseudomonadota bacterium
GTCGTTGGCGACATTGGTGGCGACGCGCAACTCGCCCAGAAAAATAGTCGCCACGCCGCCGAAGCGCCGGCGCACGTCGTCCACGATCGCGGTCTCGCCGTTGACGAGATAGTCGCCGAAATAGAGCCGGTCGCCGACGACGCGCGGCGCGCCGTGGCTCTCCAGCCCGCCGCGCAAGGCGATCAGATTGGCGTCGAGCTTGGTCTGCGCCTCGGTCGCCTGCGCGGACCGCGCTGTTTTTTCGGCGAGTTCGGCGAGGCTCTGGGCGACCTCGGCGATAGGACGGGCGACGCCGCGCCGCAGCGCGACGAGACCAGCCGCAAGGCCGAGGATCAGTACGACAAACACGCCATAAATCATCCGCGTCCCCACCAGCGTATCGGCGGCGGCGTTCGATTCGACGACCTCGACGAAAGCGTTCGACGTCTTCACGACGCCGTCGATGCTTGCGCGATGAGTTTTGTAATGTTGGGTCAGCCGCTGGAACGAAGCGCCGAGCTTTGCCCGATCGCCCGCCGCGGCGGCCGGCAAAAATGACTCGTCGAGTTCGCGCCAGACCGCGTCGGCCTCACCGCCGGCGACGTCGATGATCTCGTGTTTGATATCCTCCGGCAGAGCGCTGTTGCGCCAATAGAGGCGCCTGGCGTCGAAATCCTTGCGCAAACTCGCCAGCCGGGCCTCATGATCCGCCAATTTGCCCTCGCCGTTGTAGATGAGATTGGCCTCCAAATAGGGCTCGATCACATATTCCGGCGGCGGCAGAATGTCGCCAAGCAGGTCCTTGCCCGCGACGATGCGCGCATAGGCGTCCCCGCCGATGCCGACCTTCTGAAGGGTCAGCGAACTCAAGGCCCCGGTCGCGATCAACCCCACGATCAGCGCCGCGCAACCCGCGGTCAGCATGTTCCCGATCGTAAGTTTGCGTGCGAGTGCAAATGTGGCCAAGACGCGCCCCCTCCGCCCCGCGCGCCATCGGCGCGCGGCGGGATCTGTGGAATGTGAGAGAACACATGTGGCCTTGCGCCACGCCGACGTAGAGCGATCATGCTGCGGCGCGCTGGCGCCGACGTCGTCGCATCTGACCTTAAGGCGACGAGGTTAACATTCGGTCTGCAAACGAACCATCCGCCGTCTTTTCGCTCCGCGCGGTGACGCTTCAGACGATGCCCGAGGAGGAGCCCGCGACCGCCGGCCGCTCCTCGGCTTTGGCGTGCCGATAGCCGGCCTTGCGATAAACCGCGACGGGATCGAGCGCCCCGCCCTGGCGCCGGCGCGCCTCGGCCAGGATCGGCGAAACATCGGTGAGGAAACCCGCCTTCAGCAGAAGATGCGCGCCGAGCGCGTCGCTCGCCTCCTGCGCCTCGCGCAAAGCCGCACGGTCGACGATGAGCGCCTGGGTATAGGCGCGCGCCACCTCGATCGCCGATTGCATTAGGCTCTCTATGGGATCGGTGACGTTGTGCGATTGGTCGAGCATATAGGCAGGGTCGAAGCCTGGCGCCTGGCGCGCCCGCGCCTCGACGAGTTCGTTGAAAACGAGGAACAGCCGGAACGGATCGATCGCGCCGGAATCGAGGTCGTCATCGCCATATTTGGAATCGTTGAAATGGAAGCCGGCGAGCTTCCCAGCGCGCACGAGGCGGGCGACGATCTGCTCGATATTGACGCCCGGGGCGTGATGGCCGAGATCGACAAGGCAATGAGCCTTCGGCCCCAAGGCCTGCGCCGCCATCAGGCTCGACCCCCAATCGGCGATCACCGTAGAATAGAAAGCCGGCTCGTAGAGCTTATGCTCCAGGAATAGGCGCCAATCGTCGGGCAGGCCGCCGTAGATCTCACCCGCCGATTCCAGATACCTGTCGAACACCTGATTGAGATTGGACTGGCCCGGAAAGTTGGAGCCATCGGCGATCCAGACGGTGAGCGCCTTCGCGCCAAGCTTGAGGCCGATTTCAATGCATTCGAGATTGTGCGTGACCGCCTGCTGGCGCACGGCGCGCTCAGCGTGGGTGAGCGAGCCGAACTTGTAAGACAGAGGTTGGCCCGGCTGGTCCTGAAACGTGTTGGAGTTGACCGCGTCGAAACCGAGGCCCAGCGCTTTGGCGCGCTCGGCCAATTCACGATAATCGGCGACCTTGTCCCAGGGAAAATGCGGCGAGCAGGTCGGCGTCAGGCGCGTCAGTTGTTGTATGGTCGCGCAATCCTCAAGCTTCTCGAATATCCCGCGCGGCTCGCCGACGCCGGGAAAGCGGGCAAAGCGCGTGCCGCCAGTGCCGACGCCCCAGGTGGGTACCGCGACCCCAAAAGCTTCCACCTCGGGCGTAATCGCCTCGATGTCGAGACCACGGCGCGCCAACTTGCGGGCGAGCGCGCCATATTCGTCCTCGTGAGCGGCGGCGAGGCGTGCGTCTACCTCGGCGATCAGCGCGTCGGCAATGCGGTAGGACATCAGCGCGTTCCTCACAAGCCTGTTTGTTTTCTCACCGCCCCCTCCGTCAGGGCCGGGCCAGTCCCCGCCATCCACGCCGCCGAGAGCGACGTTATTCGGCGAGCCTAACAACCCAAAGCATACTCTATGTCCGCAATTGGGCGCGCCCCAACGAGTGCTGACAGGACGACTCCGGCAACCTTCACCGCGTGAACGCCTGCGCGTTGCCGGCGTCGACGTTGAGAATGTTGCCGGTCGATTTCGCGCTGAGATCGGAGGCGAAGAAATAGACGCCCTCGGCGATGTCCTCGGGGTAGACCGAACGCTTCAACAGCGAACGCTGGCGATAGACCTCCTCCAACTCATCCTCATCGACCTTGTTTGAGGCGGCCCGCTGCTGGCGCCATTCGCCCTGCCAAATCTTCGAGCCGCGCAGCACCGCGTCAGGATTGACGGTATTGACGCGGATGCCGAGCGGCGCGCCTTCGAGCGCCAGACAACGGGCCAGATGCACCTCCGCCGCCTTGGCCGCGCAATAGGCCGAGGCGCCGGCGGAAGCCGCCATCGCGTTCTTGGAGGCGATGAACACCATCGCGCCGCCGAAGCCCTGCTCTTTGAGCACCCGATAGCCGGCCCGCGCGGTGAGGAAATAGCCGGTGCCGAGGATCGCCATATTCCGGTTCCAAAGCTCCAACGAAGTGTCCTCGAACGCCGCCGCCGAGGCGATGCCGGCGTTGCAGACGACGATGTCGAGACCGCCGTAGCCGACGACAGCGTCGCGCGTCGCCGCCTCGACGCTCGCTTCGCTGGTGACATCCATTGCTGCGCCCGTCACCGCGTCCTTGCCGAAGCGCTTGCCGAAATCGGCGAGCCGGCTGTCGAGGCTCGCGCGGTCGATGTCGGCGAGCACCACGCAGGCCCCCTCGCCCATCAAACGCGCCGCAATCGCCGAACCGATGCCGCCGGCCCCGCCAGTGATAAGCGCGACGCGGCCGGCCAGGGCTTTCGGCTTCGGCATGCGCTGAAGCTTGGCCTCCTCCAGCAACCAATATTCGATGTTGAACGCCTCCTGCTCGGCAAGACCGACATATTTGCTGACGCTGGAGGCGCCGCGCATGACGTTGATGGCGTTGACGTAGAACTCGGACGCGATACGCGCCGTCGCCTTGTCCTTGGCGAAGGTTATCATGCCGACTTCAGGGATCAGATAGACGACCGCGTTGGGATCGCGCATCGCCGGCGAATCCGGACGCTTGCAGCGTTCGAAATAGGCTGCGTAATCGGCGCGATAGGCCGCGAGCGCGGAATCGAGCGCGGCAGCGTCCGCATCATGCGAGAGCACGAGCGGGCGGATTTTGGTGCGCAGAAAATGGTCCGGGCATGAAGTGCCGAGCGCGGCCAGAGTCCGCAAGTCGCGGGAGTTGACGAACTCCAGCACCTCCGGCGCATCGGTGAAATGGCCGATCTTGCGCTCGGCCGTGGAAATGCGGGCGCGGATCGCCGGCATCAACCGCGCCGCGATCTCGCGCCGCCGCTCGGCCGGCAGGGCCTCGACGGCGGCGCCGCCGAACGCCTTCTCCTTGCCATTGGCTGCCAGCCACGCCACCGCCTGATTGACGACGCGGATCGTCGTCTCATAGCATTGCTTCGCCGTCGCCCCCCAGGTGAACAACCCGTGACCGCCGAGGACGACGCCCTCCAACTGCGGATTGTCGCCCGCCATACGGCCGAGCTTTAATCCGAGATCGAAGCCCGGCCGCTGCCACGGCAGAAAGCCGAGTTTGCCGCCGAAAATCTCCCGCGTCAGCGTCTCAGCGTTCTCAGACGCCGCGATGGCGATAACGGCGTCGGCGTGGACGTGATCGACGTGTTTGTGCGGCACGAAGCCATGCAACGGCGTGTCGATCGAGGCCGCGCGCGGGTTGAGATTGAACGTGCAATGGTTGAACAGAGCCACCATCTCGTCCTCATGCTCAAGGCCGCGATAGGCGCGCTCCAAGCCAACCAATTTGTCCTGATAAAGCGTGGCGAAACCGTCGCGCTTCATTGAGCCGAGATCGCCGCCGGAACCCTTGACCCACAGCACTTCGACCGGGGCGCCGGTCAGCGGGTCCTTGTCGGTCACCTTCGCCGACGTGTTGCCGCCGCCGAAATTGGTCACGCGCAGGTCGGCGCCGAGAATGTTTGAGCGGTAAAGCAGAAGGCCCGGTTCGTCGAGACCGGACGCCGCAGCGTCGTCCCAGAGGCTCGGCAGCAGCGCGTTGTGGCCTTGACGCGTGGCGCTCATGGGATCTCCTCCGGCCTCTTCGAGCCTGAACTGTTTTGATCGAAACTGCCCAAAAGATAAAAGAAGCCCGCCCCCTCGTCAATCCATCGACACTTGCTGCGCCGCAATGAGCGATTTGTGCAACGCAATGATTGTTTTCGAGCAAATGTGATTGACACGCGCGATGCGCCATGCGACCCAAAGTCAACTTCCAATCCGGGGAAACGGCCCAACCCATGCGCGAGCGACAGCGCGCCGAGATCGCCCGCAATCTCTTGACCCAACGCGGCTTTCTGTCGATCGCCGACCTGATGGCGGCCACCGGCGCGTCCGCAGCCTCCGCCCGCCGCGACGCCGGCCGTCTCGCCGAGGCTGGGCTCGCCGAGCGGGTCCACGGCGGTTTGCAGGCAATCCAGGGGGCGTTCGCGCCCACGCAACCACCGCGCGCGCGCGACTCGCGATCGTTCGACAATTCGCTGGCTGTCAATCTCGCCGCCAAGTGCGCCATCGCCGAACGGGCCGTGGCGTTGTGCGAGGAGGGCGATGTAATTATCATCAACGGCGGCACGACGACCTATCAAATGTCGGAATATCTGAGGCGCACGCGCTTGAAGATTCTGACCAACTCTTATCCGCTGGCTTATTTCCTCATCCACGAGACCGAGAACCGCGTGGCGCTGCCGGGCGGCGAGGTCTACCGCGACCAGAAACTGATCGTCGCACCCTTCGACGACGACGCGATCCAGCATTACGCCGCGCGCTGGATGTTCATGAGCGCGATCTCGATTGGCCCGCACGGCATCATCGAGGGCGATCCGCTGATCGCGCGCGCCGAGGCTAAGTTGTTAAGGCGCGCTGACCGGCTCGTGGTGCTGGCCGATTCCTCCAAGTTCCAAGTTCAGGGCAGCCTCGTCGTCTGTCCGCTAACGCGCGTGCATACGCTCATCACAGATTCCGGCGCGCCCGAGCAGGGTTTGCAGATGCTAAAAGACGCCGGCGTCGAGACCCTCGTCGTCGAACCGGAAAGGGCGCCGGCATGAGCGAAGAGAAGCCACCGCGCCTGGAAGTGCGCGACATCGAAAAGAGCTTTCCTGGCGTGCGCGCGCTGTGCGGTGTCTCTTTCGACGTGCGCGCCGGCGAAGTGCATGCGTTGATGGGCGAGAACGGCGCCGGCAAATCGACACTCATCAAGATCATGTCGGGCGTCGTCCAACCCGACAAAGGCGCTATCCTCGTCGACGGCGTCGCGACGCGGCTCGCCGGCCCCGACGACGCGCGCCGCGCCGGAATCGCCACGATCTACCAAGAGTTGTTGCTGTTCCCCGAACTGTCGGTGGCGGAGAACATCTTCCTCGGCCATGCGCCTAGGGGCCACTTCGGCCGCATCGATCTCTCCGCCATGCGCGAGCGCGCCCGCGCTCTCATCGCCTCGCTGGAGATCGACGACCTCGACGCCGACGAGATGGTTGGCCGCCTCTCGGTCGGCAACCGCCAGCGCGTCGAGATCTTGCGCGCCCTCTCGCATGACGCGCGCGTCCTCATCATGGATGAGCCGACGGCGGCGCTGACGGAGGCCGACGTGCGCCGACTGTTCGACATCGTGCGGCGCCTGCGCGCGCGCGGCGTCGCCGTCGTCTATATCAGCCATCGCATGGATGAGATTTTCGAGATCTCGGATCGCATCACCGTGCTGCGCGACGGCGCTTTTATTGGTACCCTGACGGCGGCGGACGCCAATTCCGGTCAACTCGTCGAGATGATGGTGGGACGTCGCATCGAGGCCTTGTTCCCCAAGGTCGCGGCGCCGATCGGGGAGCCAGTGCTGGAGGCGCGCGACCTCGTCGCCAAGCCGATGACGCGCGGCGTGAGCCTGACGGTGCACGCCGGTGAGATCGTCGGCCTCGCCGGCCTGGTCGGCTCCGGCCGCAGCGAACTGGCGCAGACTTTGTTTGGCGTGACGCCGGCGGTAAGCGGCCAGATCAGGCTCGCCGGCGAAGTCGTGACCATCCGCTCGCCCGCCGAGGCGCGCGCGTTCGGGGTCGCTTATGTGCCGGAGGACCGCGGTACGCAGGGGCTTGTCCGGCCGATGAGCGTCAAACACAATTTCTCCCTCGCCGGGTTGAACCGCCTCACGCGGCTCGGCTTCATCGACCGCGTCGCCGAATTGAAACTGGCTGAGGACGCGGTCAAACAGTTCGATGTCAAGACCAGCTCCCTCGACGAGGCGGCGGGAAGGCTTTCCGGCGGCAACCAGCAGAAGATCGTGCTCGGCAAATGGCTCGCCAACAAACCGCGCCTGTTGATCCTCGATGAGCCGACGCGCGGCATCGACGTCGGCGCCAAGGCTGAGATTCATCGGTTGATGGGTGACCTCGCCAGACAAGGCGTCGCCATACTGATGATCTCCAGCGAGTTGCCGGAAGTGCTCGGCATGAGCGACCGCGTGTTGGTCATGCGCGAAGGGCGCATCAACGCGGAATTTTCGCGCACGCAAGCCAACCCCAGCGCGGTCGGCGCGGCGATGATGGGCGATCTCTCGCGCCAGGGCGAAGCGGCGTGAACGCGACCTCGCCCGCACGGATTTTGCGACGCATCGCCTCGCAGGAGGCGATGCTGGCGGTCGCCGTCATCGGCCTTGCCGTCATCGTCGGTTTCGTCAACCCGCGCTTTTTGTCAGCGAACAATCTCTCCGACCTGCTGCTCGGCAACGCTTACGTCGCGGTGGCCGCCATCGGCATGTCAATGGTGATCGTCTCCGGCAACATCGACATTTCCGTCGGCGCGCTGATTGGCGTGCTGGCGACCGTATCGGGCTCGCTGGCGGTCGCGGGTTATCCGATCGCGCTCGCCTGGGGCGCGCCGCTCGTACTCGGCATGGCGGTGATGGCGATGCAAGGCGCCGTCGTCGCCTATCTCGGCATTCCCTCGATCGTGGTGACGCTCGGCATGCTGTCGATCCTGAAAGGCGGACTCATTAGCGTGACGGGCGGCCGATGGATCACCGACCTACCAGACAACTTCCATCTCGCCGACGTCGAGTTGTTTGGCGTGCTGCCGATGCCGGTGCTCATCATGGTGGCGGCGACGATCCTGGCTGCGGCCTGGATGCGCTTCTGGCCCGGCGGACGCGCGATCTACGCGGCCGGCGGCAATCCGGAAGCGGCGCGGCTTTGCGGCGTCTCGCCGCGCCGCACCACTATCTTCGTGTTCGCCGTGCATGGATTCTTCGCCGGAGTGGCGGCCTTGATGTTCGCAACGGAGATG
>JAJYDD010000183.1 GCA_021777795.1 Pseudomonadota bacterium
GTTTGTCTATGCGCGCCGGGGCGGATTGCTCCACGACGTCGAGCGCAGCGACGCCGCACGGGCTCCGGCGTGAACGCGGGGTGAGCAGCGCCGTCAGGCCGGCAGGTCCGCGTCGTCCGCATCGAACTGCGGATCGAAGGGAAAGCGGGCGCGCGCGGCGTCTGGGTCCGAAAGGACGACGGCGTCGCCGATGACCCGCAGACCGTAGGCGGACATCGCCGAAAAGCTGCGCGACAACGTCTCGCGCGTCATGCCCAGGAGCGTCGCGATCACTTGTTTGGACTCCGGCAGAGGCGCGCGCTCCCGCCCCGCGCCGTCGGTCAGCGCCATCAGATAGGCCCCGACCCGCTCCTCTGCGGATCGCAGCGCCAGCGCCTTGCGCGCTTTCACCTGGCGGCGGAACTGCGCGCCGAGGATGGCGATGACAGCGGCGGCCAGCGCCGGATCGGCCGGCGCCAGCGCCCGGAACGCGACAGCCGGCGTGAGCACGATCTGGGCGTCGAGGGCGACGCGGGCGCGCATCAGGTAGGGCCGGCTCGTCAGACCCGCCGCGGGAATGACGAAGTCCACCGGCCGGACGAATTCGATCAGCGCCTCCTGCCCGCCCCGGGCGCCGAGGCAGGCGATAGCCCCCGACAGCAGGATTTGCATGAACGCCGGCGTCTCCGCCTGGTCGAACAGCAGGGCGCCGGCGGGGACGCGATGCAGAAAGGACTGCGCGGCCAGCGCCTCGAACGTCTCGCGCCGCAGTCCGCGGAGCCAGCGCACGCTTTCGAGCGCCTCGGTCACCGTCGCGAAGGCGCCCGTGCCGACGGGCGCTGGGTCCTCGGGGGAAGACGAGAGCGAATTTTCTGTTTGATTCATATCACTCATCATGACGCTTTCCATCATATTATTGTTTGATCTTCATCAACATCGATAGCCGCCCTGGAGCGCATACGGGTTCCGTCGTGACGGTTTGTGACCGTCGGCCCGTGGACTTCGCCCGAGGGATGCTAAATGAGCCGCTTCCTGGATCGATTGACCTTCTTCCGTCGCCCTCCGGAGCCCTTCGCGCAAGGCCACGGCATCACGACCCACGAAGATCGCGGTTGGGAGGACGGCTATCGCAAGCGCTGGAGCCACGACAAGATCGCGCGTTCGACTCACGGCGTGAATTGCACAGGATCATGCTCCTGGAAGATCTATGTCAAGGGTGGCATCGTCACTTGGGAGACGCAACAGACCGATTATCCGCGCACCCGCCCCGATCTGCCCAATCACGAGCCGCGCGGTTGTGCGCGTGGCGCCAGCTACAGTTGGTATCTCTATTCCGGCAACCGGCTCAAATATCCCTTGGTGCGCGCCCGTCTCCTGCGCGCCTGGCGTGAGGCGCGACGGGATCTGGCGCCCGTCGCCGCCTGGACCGCCGTCGTCGGCAACCCGGCGACGCGCGCCTCCTATGTCGAGGCGCGCGGCCAGGGCGGCTTCGTGCGCGCAAGCTGGGACGAGGCGAACGAAATCATCGCCGCCGCCAACGCCTACACCATCAAGACCTATGGCCCCGACCGCGTATTCGGCTTCTCGCCGATCCCCGCGATGTCGATGGTCAGTTACGCCGCCGGCGCACGCTATCTGTCGCTGATCGGCGGCGTTTCGATGTCGTTCTACGACTGGTATTGCGACCTCCCGCCCGCCTCGCCGCAGACCTGGGGCGAGCAGACCGACGTGCCGGAATCGGCCGACTGGTACAACGCCGGCTTCCTCATCCTGTGGGGCTCCAACGTGCCGCAGACGCGCACGCCAGACGCCCATTTCTACACCGAGGTCCGCTACAAGGGCGCCAAAAGCGTCGTCATCTCGCCCGACTATTCGGAAGCCTCGAAATTCGCCGACCTGTGGCTGTCGCCCAAACAAGGCACGGACGCCGCGCTCGCGATGGCTTTCGGCCACGTAATCCTGCGCGAGTTCCATCTCGACCGCGAAGTTCCCTATTTCAAGGATTACGTGCGCCAATACACCGACATGCCGATGCTCGTGCGGCTCGTGCGGCAGGATGGGCATTATGTGCCCGACCGCTTCCTGCGCGCCAGCGATCTCGACGGCTCGCTCGGCGAGGCCAACAATCCCGAGTGGAAGACGCTGGCCTTCGACGAGGCAAGCGGCGATCTGGTCGCGCCGCGCGGCTCGGTCGGCTTCCGCTGGGGCGAGCAAGGCCGCTGGAGCCTGGAAGAAAAGGACGCTTCTGGGCGGCCCGTGAAACTGCGGCTATCGCTGGCCGACACAAGGGACGCGCTCGTCGACGTCGCCTTCCCCTATTTCGGCAATCGCGAACATGAGTATTTCACGGGCGACGATCATCCCAGCGTGCTCGTGCGCAAAGCCCCGGCGAGGACGCTGAAGGCCAAGGACGGCGACGTCCTCGTCGCCTCGGTTTATGATCTGTTGCTCGCCAATTACGGCCTCGACCGCGGCTTCGGCGGCGAGCATGTCGCGGCCTCCTACGACGACATGACGCCCTACACCCCGGCCTGGGCCGAGGGCATCACCGGCACGCCGCGCGCGCAAATCGTCATAGTTGCGCGCGAGTTCGCCCGCAACGCCGAGAAGACCAGCGGCCGCTCAATGGTGATCCTGGGGGCCGGGCTCAATCACTGGTTCCACATGGATATGAGCTATCGCGGCATCATCAACATGCTCGCGATCTGCGGCTGCGTCGGCCAATCCGGCGGCGGTTGGTCGCATTATGTCGGCCAGGAAAAGCTGCGGCCGCAATCGGGCTGGACGCCGCTGGCCTTCGGGCTCGACTGGAGTCGCCCGCCACGGCAGGCGAATTCGACCTCGGCCTTCTACGCCCATACCGATCAATGGCGCTACGAGACGCTTGAAACGTCTGAAATCCTGTCGCCGACCGCGCCTGCCGGCGCTTGGGACGGCGCGCTGATCGACTTCAACGTGCGCGCCGAGCGCATGGGCTGGCTGCCTTCGGCGCCTCAGCTCGAACAGAACCCGCTCGGCATCGCCTCAGCGGCGGCGGCGGCCGGACTGTCGCCGAAAGACTATGTCGCGCGCGGGCTGAAGTCCGGCGCTTTGCAGCTTTCCTGCGAGGACCCCGACGGCGAGGCCAACTGGCCGCGCAATCTGTTTGTCTGGCGCTCCAACCTGCTCGGCGCTTCAGGCAAGGGCCATGAATATTTCCTCAAGCATCTCGTCGGGGCGCAGCACGGCGTGATGGGCGCGGACCTCGGCGAGCAGGGCGGCGTCAAGCCAAAGGAGGTCGTTTGGCGCGACAAGGCGCCGGAGGGCAAGCTCGACCTGCTCGTGACCCTTGACTTCCGCATGTCGACGACGGGCATGTACTCCGACATCGTGCTGCCGACCGCCACCTGGTATGAGAAGGACGATCTCAACACTTCCGATATGCACCCGTTCATCCACCCGCTGACGGCGGCCGTGGACCCCGCCTGGCAATCGCGAAGCGACTGGGACATTTACAAAGGGATTGCCAAGGCGTTCTCGCAGGTCGCGCCGGAAGTCCTCGGCGTCGAACAGGACGTCGTGCTCACGCCGATCCTGCACGACACCCCCGGCGAGATCGCGCAGGCGCTTGATGTCGAGGATTGGAAGGCCGCGGGGAGCGATCCCATCCCCGGCCAGACCGCGCCGAATGTGACCGTGGTCGAGCGCGATTATCCGCACATCTACGAGCAATTCACCTCGCTCGGGCCGTTGATGGACAAGCTCGGCAACGGCGGCAAGGGCATGGGCTGGGACACCAAACATGAGGTCGAGGCGCTGAGGCGGCTCAATGGCGTCGTGGCCTCGGGCGTCGCCAAGGGGCTGGCCCGCATCGAGACCGCCATCGACGCGGCGGAAACTTTGCTGATGCTCGCGCCTGAGACCAACGGCGAAGTCGCCGTCAAGGCCTGGCAATCGCTCGAAACCTTCACCGGCCGCGAGCACGCGCATCTGGCGCGGCCTAAGGAGGACGAGAAGATCCGATTCCGCGACGTCGTCGCGCAGCCGCGCAAGATCATCTCCTCGCCGATCTGGTCCGGCCTCGAATCCGAGAAGGTCTGTTACAACGCCGGCTACACCAACGTGCACGAGCTGATCCCCTGGCGAACGCTGACCGGGCGACAGCAGCTCTATCAGGATCACCTGTGGATGCGGGCGTTCGGGGAAGGTTTCTGCGTCTACCGGCCGCCGATCGACACCAAGACCATCAAGCCGGTTCTGGACAAGAAGCCGAACGGCAACCGCGCCGTCGTGCTCAACTTCATCACGCCGCATCAGAAATGGGGTATCCACTCGACCTACACCGACAACCTGCTGATGCTGACCCTTTCGCGCGGCGGCCCGATCGTCTGGATCAGCGAGACCGACGCCAAGCAGGCTGGCATCGAGGACAATGATTGGATTGAAGCGTTCAACGTCAACGGCGCGCTCGTCGCGCGCGCCGTGGTCTCTCAGCGCATCAAGCCCGGCATGTGCATGATGTACCACGCACAAGAGAAAATCGTGAACATGCCCGGCGCCGAAACGACGGGCTTGCGTGGCGGCATCCACAATTCGGTGACCCGCATCGTGTTGAAGCCGACCCACATGATCGGTGGCTATGCGCAACAATCCTATGGCTTCAACTATTACGGAACCGTCGGCTCCAACCGCGACGAGTTCGTCATCGTGCGCAAGCAGGCCAAGACCGATTGGATGGACGAACCCCTCAAAGCTCCGGAGGCCGCAGAATGAAAGTCCGCGCCCAGATCGCAATGGTGCTGAACCTCGACAAGTGTATCGGCTGCCACACCTGTTCCGTCACCTGCAAGAACGTCTGGACCAGCCGTGAGGGCGTCGAATACGCCTGGTTCAACAATGTGGAAACCAAGCCCGGCGTCGGCTACCCGCGCGAATGGGAGAACCAGAAGCGCTGGAACGGCGGCTGGCGGCGCAAGCGCGACGGATCCATCGAGCCGCGCATCGGCGCCAAGTGGCGCGTGCTGGCCAAGATCTTCGCCAATCCCGACCTGCCCGAGATCGACGACTATTACGAGCCCTTCACCTTCGATTACGAACACCTGCAAAAGGCGCCGGAAAGCCGTACGACGCCGACCGCGCGGCCGCGTTCGCTCATTAGCGGCGAGCGCATGGAGAAGATCGTGGGCGGCCCGAACTGGGAAGAAATCCTCGGCGGCGAATTCTCGAAACGCTCGAAAGACGTCAATTTCGACAAGGTGCAGAAGGACATCTACGGGCAATTCGAAAACACCTTCATGATGTATCTGCCGCGGCTCTGCGAGCATTGCCTGAATCCGGCTTGCGTCGCGGCTTGTCCATCCGGCGCGATCTACAAGCGCGAGGAGGACGGCATCGTCCTTATCGATCAGGACAAATGCCGGGGCTGGCGCATGTGCGTCTCGGGATGTCCTTACAAGAAGGTCTATTACAACTGGTCGAGCGGCAAATCGGAGAAGTGCATCTTCTGCTATCCGCGCATCGAGGCGGGGCAACCGACGGTCTGCTCGGAGACCTGCGTTGGCCGCATCCGCTATCTCGGCGTTGTGCTCTACGACGCCGACCGCATCCAGGAAGCGGCGAGCGTGGAGAAGGAAAGCGACCTTTACGAAGCGCAGCTTTCCGTGTTCCTCGATCCCAACGACCCCGAGGTGCAAGCGCAAGCGCGCATCGACGGCATCTCCGAATCCTGGCTCGACGCTGCGCGCCGCTCTCCAGTGTGGAAAATGGCGATGGACTGGAAAGTCGCGTTCCCGCTGCATCCGGAATACCGCACCCTGCCGATGGTTTGGTACGTGCCGCCGCTGTCGCCGATACAATCGGCGGCCGAGGCCGGCCAGATCGGCCTCGACGGCGACATGCCCGACGTGCGCTCGCTGCGCATCCCCGTGCAATATCTCGCCAACCTGCTGACGGCGGGCGAGGAGGCGCCGGTCACGCTGGCGCTGGAGCGGATGCTGGCCATGCGGGCCTACATGCGCGCCAAGACGATCGACGGCGTGATCGACGAGGCGCTGGCGGCCAGGGTCGGGCTGAAGGGCGCCGACATCGAAGAAATGTACCGCTACATGGCGATCGCCAACTACGAAGATCGCTTCGTCATCCCGACGGCGCGGCGCGAAGTGAGCGCCGATCTCCTGCAATTGCGCGGCGAATGCGGTTTCTCCTTCGGCAACGGCTGCTCCGACGGCGAGACCCCGCAAAACCTCTTTGGCCAGCGCAAGCGACCCCGCAACCCCGTGGAGATGGCCTGATGATCCCCGCACTCAAGGCGCTGTCGGCGCTGCTCTGCTATCCCGACGCCGAGTTGATGGCAGCCTTGCCGGAAGTCCGCGCGGCGATAAGGCGCGACCCCGCGTTCTCCCGATCCGCCCAAAGCGCGCTCGATGCGCTGTGCGCGGATCTCGCGGCCTGCGACCTCCTGGACGCGCAGGCGAACTACGTCGATCTGTTCGATCGAACACGTTCGCTTTCGCTGCACCTGTTCGAGCATGTCTACGGCGAAGGCCGCGACCGCGGCGGCGCGCTCGTCGACCTCAAGGCGGTCTATGAAACGGTTGGCTTCGAGGCGCCCGCCGATGAGTTGCCGGATTTCCTGCCGATGTTCGCGGAGTTCTGCGCCACGCGCACGCCCGATGAGGCGCGTAAGCTGCTCGCCGAGCCCGCCCATGTGATCGAGGCCCTCGCCGGGCGTTTGCGCAAGCGCGGCTCGCCCTACGCCGCCGCCCTGGACGCGCTCGCCGAATACGCTGGCGCCGAAATTTCGCAGGAGGCGGAATTACTGACGCCGACGCAGGAGCCGCGCGACTTCGCGGCGCTCGACGCGGCCTGGGAGGAGACGGCGGTCTCCTTCGGCCCCGGCGCGGCGACCAACGAATGCGGCGGCGATGCGCTCACCGCGCGCTTGCGTCACGCCCGCCGCGCCGTTGCCACCGACCTCAACCCCTCGCGCGCGGGAGCCCCGGCATGAGCGCCTTCCTCAACCACGTCGCTTTCGGCTGGTATCCCTATCTGGCGCTGACCGTGTTCCTCGTCGGCAGCCTCATCCGCTTCGACCGCGAGCCCTACACCTGGAAATCCTCGTCAAGCCAGTTGCTACGCCGGCGCGAGCTGATGTGGGGCTCGAACCTGTTCCACATCGGCGTCCTCGTCATCTTCGTCGGGCACGTCGTCGGCCTGCTGACGCCGGTCGCGCTGATCGACGCGCTCGGCGTCTCGCATCGTCTCAAGCAGGAAACCGCCATTGTCGTCGGCGGTCTCGCCGGACTGATGGGCCTCGCGGGAGCGGCAATGCTGACGCACCGGCGGTTCAAGGATCCGCGCATTCGCAACAACTCGTCGTTCGGCGATCTTGCCGTCATCGTTATCCTGCTCACGCAGCTCGTTCTCGGCCTCAGCACCATTCCCGTTTCGGCCGCCCACATGGACGGCCATGAGATGGTGAAATTCATGAACTGGGCGCAAGGCATTCTGACCCTGCGGCCCGGCGCGGCCGACCTCGTCGCCGACGTCTCTCCCATCTTCAAGCTGCACATGCTGCTCGGCATGACGATCTTCCTGATCTTCCCGTTCACCCGGCTGGTCCACATCTGGAGCGCGCCGATCTGGTATTTCGGCCGGTCTGGCTACCAGATCGTGCGCTCCGCGCGGCCAATGAGATCTGCGGAGGCGCGGCGATGAAACTTGCCGTTCACCCTCGCCCGGCCCCCGCGGCCGCCCCCGAGGAAGTCAGCGTCGACGGCGTCGTCATCCCGCGCGAGGCGATCGCACGCGAGGCGCAGCACCATCCGGCCGCGTCGTCGCACGCGGCTTACGCCGCCGCCGCGCGCGCCCTCGTCATACGCGAATTGCTACTGGGCGAGGCGCGACGCCTGGGTGTCGTGGCGACGCCGGGG
>JAJYDD010000184.1 GCA_021777795.1 Pseudomonadota bacterium
CAGGCTGGCCGTCGACAATATGCCGTCGTTGGCGCCCAGAACGCCGGCGCGCAGCCACCCGACCCGATCGACGAAATGCCGCTCAACGTACATGTTTCCCCCTGCGAGACGACGCACGGCGCGAGGGGTGATCGATTAAGTCAGGCGCAAGAGAGACGCAATCCGTAAGCGCCCGGGGCAGGCGCGTCCGGGGTTGGGTAGGAAGCCTTCTCAGCCCCGCCCCGCCGCGATCACCGCCCCGACGCCGCGCCGCTGCACCAGCACCGCGCGCGCCAATCCCTGCGAGGCCGGCAGCGTCAGCCGCTCGGCCGCGCCGTTCCAGCCGCCGAGCCGAACCAACCGCTTCACCACATTGCGATGCGGCAGCGTGCGTCCGGCGTTCTCGCCGCGCCGCACCGGAATCTCCAGCACGCGCGGGTCGTAAAGCGCCAGCCACACCTCCGCCCCGCCCGCCGGCGCCGTGCCCGATCCGATGGTCACGGCGTCGCCCGCGACCGTCACCAGCGGACCCGAGGCGCCGCGATCGGTCTTGGCCGCCAGCTCCGCGACCTCGGCGCCAGTGTCGCCGACGCCCGCCGCGCGGCCATTGACGACCACCTCCGGCGTATAGACATCGCTCCCGACGGAGCGCGCGTAAGCATATTGCCGCTCGGTGAAGGCCGGCTGGCCGAACGTGTCCTTCCAGCCGAGCCGGTCCCAGTAGGTGACGGCGAAGGTGAGCGCGAGCCAGTCCGGGCGGTCGGCGTAGCGCACGAGCGCGGCGTTGGCCGGCGGGCAGGATGAGCAGCCCTGGCTCTGGAACAGTTCGATCACCGTCGGCCGCGCGGAATCGGCGGCGTAGGCGGGCGCGGCGAGCAACAGGGACGTGAGAGCAAGGGCGAAACGCATGAGCGGCCTCCGGGTTGAAGACCGTTCGCGTTGGCGTCGTCCCGTGTTACAGGCCCGCGCCGATGGCCCGCACCGATTTCACCACTCCTCGCCTATGCCTCGACGACGACCTCACCAGCGGCCGCACGGTCGCGCTGGCCCCGGAGGCGGCGAATTACCTCGTCAACGTGCTGCGCCTGAAGCCGGGCGCGCGCGTGCTGGTCTTCAACGGCCGCGACGGCGAATTCGCCGCCGCCCTGGCCGGCGAGCGCAAACGCGCGGGACTCACCGTCGGCGAGCGTATCCGCGCGCAAGAAAACCCGCCGCCGGTCGATTATCTCTTCGCCCCGCTCAAGCACGCCCGGCTCGATTATATGGCGCAGAAGGCGGTGGAAATGGGCGCGCGCTCGCTCAGGCCCGTGCTGACCCGCCGCACCCAGGCCGCGCGCGTGAACCTGGAGCGGCTGGCGGCGAACGCCCGCGAGGCTTGCGAGCAATGCGGCGTGATCTGGCGCCCGGAAGTGTTCGCGCCGCAACCGCTGGCGGCGGCGCTGGCGCAATGGCCGGCCGACCAACTCATGGTGTTCTGCGACGAGGACGCAGCCGTCGCCAATCCCCTCGCCGCGCTCGCCGCCGCCCCGCGCGCGCCGGGCGTGGGGTTACTGATCGGCCCCGAGGGCGGGTTCGACGACGAGGAGCGGGCGCTGATCGGCCGCCTTCCCCTGGTGTTGCGCCTGAGCCTGGGGCCGCGCATCCTGCGCGCCGACACTGCGGCGGTGGCGGCGCTGGCGCTCATCCAGGCGCATTTCGGAGATTGGACATGATGAGATTAGCCTGGCTCGCGCTCATCGCGCTCGCCTCGCCGGCCTACGCCCTGGACGAGGCGCGGCTGACCGCCGCCGCGCGCGCCGAGGAGGCGGCGCTTTCGGCCCGCCTCGGCGCGGCGGTGCTCGACACCGCGACCGGCCGGGTCTGGGGCTATCACGCCGATGAGCGCTTCCCGATGGATTCCACGCACAAGGCGTTCGCCTGCGCGGCGCTGTTGGCCAAGGTCGACAAGGGCGAGACCTCGCTCGACCGGCGCGTGGTGTTCGTCGCCACCGACATCGAGCCGTATTCGCCGATCACGCAGGACAGGATCGCCCCCAATTCGATGTCGCTGGCGGAGTTCTGCGAGGCCGCCCTTTCCGTCAGCGACAACACCGCCGCCAATTTCGTGCTCGCCGCCGATGGCGGGCCCGCCGGCGTCACCGCTTTCTTCCGTTCGCTCGGCGACGCGACGAGCCGGCTCGACCGCACCGAACCCGATCTCAACGAGGCCGCGCCCGGCGATCCGCGCGACACCACGACGCCGGCCGCAGCGGTAGCCGATCTCGACAAGACCCTGCTCGGCGCCGTGCTGAAGCCGACGTCCCGCGAGCGCCTGACGAATTGGATGATCGGCGACCGCGTCGCCGGGGCGCTATTGCGCAAGGCGCTGCCGGAGGATTGGCGCATCGCCGACAAGACCGGCAATGGCAGCCACGGCTCGCGCGGCATCGTCGCCGTGCTGTGGCCGCCAAACCGCGCGCCGCTCGTGGCGGCGATCTATCTGACCGACACCGCCGCCTCGATGAAGGTGCGCGACGCGGCGATCGCGCGGCTCGGCGCGGAACTGGTCAAGGAGATCGCGCCATGACTTTGCGCCAGACCCACGGCCGTTACGATTATAGCGCCCTGCCTGCCCGCCCGACCTATCGCTGGCCCGGCGACAGGGGGCTGGCGGTCTATTTCGCGCTCAACCTGGAGACCTTCTCGTTCGGCGAGGGGCTGGGCGCCAAGCTCGCCCCGGCGCAAGGCGAACCCGACGTGCTCAATTACGCCTGGCGCGATTACGGCAACCGCGTCGGCGCCTGGCGGCTGCGCGACGCCTTCGACGAGGCCCGCCTGCCGCTGAGCGTGCTCATCAACACCTGGCTCTATGACGAAGCGCCGGACTTGATCGCCGCCTTCCGCGCGCGCGGCGACGAGATCGTCGCTCACGGCCGCAGCAATTCCGAGCGTCAGGGCGCGATGGCCGAGGCGGCCGAGGCCGAGATGATCGCGGAAGTGACGCGCCGCATCGCCGCGGAGGAAGGGCGCCCGCCCTCCGGCTGGCTCGGCCCGTGGATTTCGCAATCGCCTGTGACGCCCGATCTCCTGGCCGAGGCCGGCTATTCCTATGGCCTGGACTGGGCGATGGACGAACAGCCTGTGTTCAAGCGCACGCGCGGCGGCGGCCGACTGCTCGCCGTGCCCTATCCGCAGGAACTCAACGACATTCCGATGATCGTCGCCCGCCAGGCGAGCGGCGTCGAATTCGCCGACGCCATCATCGACGCCTTCGACGAGATGCGGGAGTTGTCGCGCAAGGCGCCGCTGGTGATGGGGGTGGCGCTGCACGCTTATATCGTCGGCTACCCGCACCGGTTGCGGCATCTCAAGCGCGCTTTGCGGCACATCGCCGCCGCCGGCGACGAAATATGGTTGACGACATCCGGCGCCATCGCCGCCCATTGCCTTTCGTTGCCGGAGGGAACGCTGGTCTGACGGATTGTAACGCTTCAATTAACTATGTTATCGCCAAATTAGCGTGGATTTTATACAACCACGTAATCGCTTTCTTAAGTCACGACTTTTATTGTCGCCACAGAACTTTGGTGGCGGCAATGAGCGCAAGAACATCGCATTCACGATTTTCGGGCCTCGCTGAAACGATAGCGAGATTCCACCGCTCGGAGAGCGGCGTCACCGCCATCGAATTCGCGTTCGTCTCGCCAATCATCATCGCCATCCTGCTCGCCACGATTCAGATCGTGGTGATCGTCATCGCCCAGTCCTATCTGGAGCTGATCGCCGAGAACGGCATGCGCATGGTGTTGACCAATCAAGCCGGCGGTCTCACCCAGGCCCAATTCAAAACCGACATCTGCGGCAGCGTTTCATCGCTGGCGCTGTTCAACTGCAACAACATCATCGTTTCCTTACAGACCGCCCCGGCCGGCGTCTCTGCGATGGCCGCCGCGATGCCGACGTTCGACAAAACCGGCGCCGTGGTTCCGGGCTCGGTGTTTTATCCGTCCACAATCGCGCCTTCGACGCAGATGATGTTGACGGTGGAGTACCAATGGCCGGTCATCGGCGGTCCGCTCGGCCTCAAATTCAGCAGCCTCGCCAATGGCACGTGGCTGCTGGTTTCCACCCAAGTCTTCCAGATCGAACCTTCTTCTTCGTGAGCGAGAATGCCGTGACCCCGCGCGTCCCGATCCGCCGCAAAGTTTCCTTCCTCACTGACGAGCGCGCCGTCGCGGCCGTCGAGATGGCGCTTATCGCGCCTGTGGCGCTCATAATGCTTTTTCTCATCGTCGCCGCAGGACAGACGTTGATGATCTATCACAAGGTGGTGCTGGCCGCGCACACCGTGACAGACCTTGTGTCGCGCACGCCCTATGTCGCCGATCCCAACACCCAGGGCGGAGAACTCGTCCCGCAGAGCACCGTGCAAAACGACCTCGCCCTCGCGCAAATGGTTCTTTATCCCTGGGATCCCAGCAACTTGACGGCGTCGGTGTCGGAGCTTTCCGTCAATTCCTCCAACAATGTCGGAACGGTGGTTTGGAGCGAGCCTTACCCCAGCACCGCCTCGGCGCCCAAGACGGGCAGCACGGTCTCGCTTGATCCGAACTACACCGCGTCCGGCGCGCCTTATCTGCTCTCCGGCCAGGTGACTTACACCTTCCAACCGCTCGGCGGCGTCCTCTCGCTGCCTCCCATCACGCTGACCGCTTCGGAAATTCTCATTATCCGCAACGCCACGCAAATCACCGAAGAAGTAGGGTCGTGAGACGGGCCTATCCTAACGGAAGGTGAACCCCTCCCCTCGTCTTTAGCGGATCGGATAGCGCAAAGTTTTACGCGGCCCAACTACGATGGCCAGCAAAAGATTTCCCCAGACCCCCGACGGAGTCGTCCCTGATGTTCACGTTCACGAGAAAGCGACTGCCCGCGTTCTGCGAGTCCCGCAGCGGAAATGTCTCGATGATGTTCGCGCTCGCCTTGCCGGTGCTGATCTTCGGCGTCGCGTTCGCTGTCGACTTCACCAACGCCACCATCGTCAAGACCAAGCTCAACGCGGCCGCCGACGCCGCCGCCCTGGCCGCGCTGACCCCGGCGATGATGCAGGAATCGACCGGCGTCGCTCAGGCCGCGGCTCAAGCGATGTTCACCGCGCAAGCCTCGACGATCGCCACCCTTGTCCAGCCGATCCCCACCCCTCAGGTCACGTTCCCCACCATCAGCGGCGGCGGCAGCACCCGCAAGGTGCAGGTCACCTACAACGTCGAGAACAAGACGCTGTTCGGCACCGTGCTGGCTGCCGTCACCGGGGGAACGAATGAGATAAACATCCAAGGCACGTCGTCGGCGCAGGCCTCGATCCCGCCCAACATCAATTTCTACCTGCTGCTCGACAATTCCCCGTCGATGGCGCTGCCCGCGACCCAGGCCGGCCTCTCCCTGATGCAGAACCTGACATCCAAGCAGGGTGGCGGATGCGCCTTCGCCTGCCATCAGGCTAGCACCAACAACGGCGACACCGCCGGCAACCTCTGCACGACCGGAGGCAAAAACCCTGTCTACAGCTCGCCGACTTCCAACAACAACCAATATTGCGCGGCCACGAACAGAAACGGCCAGCCATTGACCCAGCTCGATAATTTCGGGATGGCGCGTTATAACAAGATACAACTGCGCCTCGACGAGTTGTCCACCGGCGTCGCCGACATGATGACGACCGCATACAACAACCAAAATTCCGGCCTCTATGCGACGCCGCCGACATACCAGTTCGCCGCCTATACGATGGACACATCCTGGCAAATCGGCATGAAGTCCTACTCTTCCCCGGGGCCATCGAGCGCATTGCTGATGGCCATGACCTCCAGCTATCAGAGCGCCTGGGACGCGGCCAAGGCTAACCTCGGGGTCATGGAAATGTATAGCAACAACAACGTGTGCGGCTCATTGGCCTGCACGTCGTCGGGCGGCAATGGAGACGTCGCCACCAGCTTCTCCAACGCGATGGGAACCCTGAACAAAATCATGCCCAACCCCGGCAGCGGCACCAATGTAGCAGGCGACTCGGCGCAGGAGGTGTTGTTCCTCGTCACCGACGGCGTCGAGGACGATGTTGCGACCTCTTGCAGCGAGGCGATGGCCTCCGGCAACCGCTGCCAGGCGACGATCGACCCCGCGCTGTGCACTGCGATCAAGAACCGCGGCATCAAGATCGCCGTTCTCTACACCGAATATTTGCAGGTGCCGTCAAACTCTTGGTACGATAAATGGATCTCGTTTTTCCAGCCCGACATCGGCACGCGATTGAAAGCCTGCGCCTCAACTAACCTCTACGTTGACGCCGCGATCGGCACCAATCTCGGCGCGGCGCTCTCGCAATTGTTCTCGCTGAGCGTGCAGCAGGCGACCCTGATCAACTAACAAACATCTACTCTCACACAACACCCTGCGCGAAGTCCGCTTCGCGCAGGGTTTTGCATTCCAAAGCCCCTACTCGACAAAGAACTGCTCGTCGAGCCGCTTCAACTGATAGACCTCGGTGACGCGCACCCCCACGCAATGGCGCATCATCAGGCTCGCCAGCTCCGAGCCGTCGATCAGCACCACGCGCTTGGAGACGCGGGTGACGAAGTCATAGGCGGTGGAGGGAAAATACGAGGTCGTCACGAACACGCCCTTGCTGGCGTGATGGCCCTCCAGCCCGCCGACGAAATCGCGCACCTCGCGGATCGGCACGCAGCGTTCCTGCGCGAACCGCTTTGCTTGCACGTAGACGACGTCGAGGCCGAGTTCGTCCTCCTTGATGACGCCGTCGACGCCGCCGTCGCCGCTGCGC
Source organism: Pseudomonadota bacterium (assembly GCA_021777795.1). Taxonomy (GTDB): domain Bacteria; phylum Pseudomonadota; class Alphaproteobacteria; order Rhizobiales; family Beijerinckiaceae; genus Roseiarcus. Next base: position 6,797 of record JAJYDD010000184.1, read on the forward strand.
CCGAGAGTCTTGCCCATTTCGAGCTTGCCGCCGCCATAGCCCATGCGGCACAGCAGCTCGACGATGAGGCGCTCGAAGAACGCCGGCGAAAGCTCATGCACGCGCGACACCAGATCGCGCGCCAGTTGCGTCTGCAACTCGCCGTAGCTGGCCGAGATGCGCTCCTCCGGCCGCTCGGGAAAATCGCATTCGGCGGCGGGGCCGGCGACGGGATAGCGGTCGCGCCAAGCCATGAACTCGGGGTAGCGCGCTAGCATGTTGACGTCGAGTTCGTTGACGCCCTCGTTGAGCAGCGCCCGCCCGCGCTCGGTGCCGCGCACGTAGCCGCGCCGCGTCGGCTCGACGAGGCCCGCCTTGACCAGATAGCAGCGCGCCCAGTTGAGGCGGTTGGCGAAAATCGTCTGCTGCCCGCTAGGCACCAGCCGGCTCAGCTCCTCCTCGGGAACTCTGAGCGATTTCGCCAGATCCTCCTCTATACGCGATACATGTATCTCTTCTTGCCTTTGACAAACGACACCAAGAGTCGGAAGCATCAATTGCTGGAAACTCGGCAACGACATTACGTTCCTCACATACGAAACACCCCGAAGCGCGTCAGCTCGATGGGGGCGTTGAGACAGGCGGAGAAGCTCAACGAAAGCACGCGGCGGGTTTCGGCGGGCGCGATGACGCCATCGTCCCATAGGCGGGCGGTGGCGTAATAGGGCGAGCCCTCGGCCTCGTAGCGCGAGCGGATCGGCGCCTTGAATGTATCCTCGTCGGCGGCGCTCCAACTGCCGCCCTTCGCTTCGATGGCGTCGCGACGGATGGTGGCGAGCACGCTCGCCGCCTGTTCGCCGCCCATCACGCTGATGCGCGCGTTCGGCCACATGAACAGGAAACGGGGCGAATAGGCGCGCCCGCACATGCCGTAATTGCCGGCCCCGAAGGAGCCGCCGACGATGAGCGTGATCTTCGGCACCCGCGCGCAGGCGACGGCGG
>JAJYDD010000185.1 GCA_021777795.1 Pseudomonadota bacterium
CGGCGCCGGGGCGGCGGGTGGCGCGTACCAGCGGCTTGATCGCCTCAACAAGCGCATTGCCGGCGTCGATATCGACGCCGGATGCCGCGTAGGTCAGGTTTTCCGCCATTTCGCGCCCCGAATGAAACGCCGCGCCTTTCGCATGGCGAGCCGTAAAGTCCAAGAGGCCTTGAACAACCGCACCCTTGCCTTGCTGTAGGCGACGCCTTCGCCCGGCGCGCGGCGTCGCAGCTTGCGGCGCATATAACGGCGCGACCAGCGCGCGCAATAATGCACGAACACGTCGTCGATGAAGGCGATATTGACGCCGCCGAGCCGCAGCGTCTCGCCGATTGCGAATTGCTCGATGTCGTGCCGGCGCAAGCCTGCCGACCAAAGCGCGTCGATCAGCGCCACGGCGTCCTCGATCAGCGGCAGATGCGCAGGGCTCACGGCGACGAGGCCGGAGTTCAGCATCGGCGCCTTTCCGAGGTCGTGGCGTCCGAGATGGGGAAGCTCGGCCTCGAAGGCCGGGGAATCGGGGTAAGCGTCGGCGCGCACGAGAAAATTCATCGCCGCGCCTTGCTGAAGCGCAGCTTGCACGCGCGCCGCGAAGCCCGGTCGGATGAAACTGTCGAGATCGAGCATGACGCAGGGGCGGCCGAAGCGGGCCAGCGCGTCGACGAGGATGATCGGCTTGAGGCGATGGCGGTATTCGTGGACGTGGGCGGTGGCGATGAGCGAGGTCGCGTCGACGACCGTCGCGCTCAGGTCGGCGTAAGCCGCCGGGCGGTCGGTGTATATGGCGATGGGCGCATCGGCCGCCTCTGCGCGCAGGGTCTCAAAACTATAGCGCAGTTCGCGCTCAGTCGCCGGCGAGCGGCCATAGGCGAGATAGAGGTAGAGCGCCGCTCCCCTCTCCCCGTTCTTCACGGGGCCAGGGCTACGGGCGCTCTCCCCACGAGCCTCAGCCATGCGGAACGCCCCCTCATCCCGGCCCCTTATCCCCTCAGAGCAGCGGCGCGCCCGCGCGGGCGAGGATTGCCTGCACGCGCTCGACCATCTCAGCCTCGGGGACGGCGACCTGCGCCTTGGCGCGCATTTCCAGATAATCGGCGCGATCCTTGTTGGCCTTGGCGAGTTCCGCGCCGAGCGCGAGATCGCGGATGACGACCTGCGGCCCGCCCGCCGCCTCGCGCTCGTTCGAGCCCTGGATGACGGCGCAGAGCGAGCCGCGCTTGTCGGCATATTTGAGCTGCGCGTTCATCTTGCCCTCGCCGAGGTAGATTTCGGCGGCGATATTGGCGTCGCGCAAGGTTTTGACGAGCTTCTGGTAATCGGCCATGCGGTCTTTATCCATCGCCAGCACGACGACGGGGCCGGGCTTTTGCGCCTGCGCGACGATGGGGGCGTTGATGGCTTTGAGCGCCGAAAGCAGGCGCGAGACGCCGATGGAGAATCCGGTCGCGGGCACGGGATCGGGCCGGAAGCGGGCGACGAGGCCGTCATAGCGCCCGCCGCCGCCGACCGAGCCGAAGCGGACGGGGCGGCCGTGCTCGTCGTCGATTGGGAAGGTCAACTCGGCCTCGAAGACGGGGCCGGTGTAGTATTCGAGGCCGCGGACGACGGAGGGGTCGATGCCTATGCGCTGCTCATCGTACCCGCCGGCATCGATCAGCCGGGCAATGATCCTCAGCTCGTCCAGACCTTCCCGTAACAGTTGATTGTGCGGTGCTATCGCACAAAGACGTTCGATCCTATCCATATTACTGATTTGGAACAATGCTTTGCTACTGACATCAGTTCCGGGTTGAAAAGAGGCATCGAATCCATAACCTTCTTGAAGATGCCGCGTTTCAGGATTAGCGCCCCCAACATACCAACGGATTCGCTCCGCTTGTTGTTCGCTTAGACCGGCTCCCCTAGTGAAATCTCCTTTACCGGGCTCACCGCCGTCCCATCGACCGTCCTTGAGTAATTCACTAACTCCTTTCATTCCTAGCTTATCGGTTTTATCTATTGCCCGCAGCACCGTCAGCCGCCGCCCCGCGTTCTCCTCGCCGCCAAGCCCGATGGCCTCCATCACGCCATCCAGCACCTTGCGGTTGTTCACCTTCACCACATAAGACCCGCGCGGAATCCCCAGCGCTTCCAGGCAATCGGCCGCCATCATGCAGATCTCGGCGTCGGCCGCCGGCGACGACGCCCCCACCGTATCGGCGTCGAATTGCATGAACTGCCGGAACCGCCCCGGCCCCGGCTTCTCGTTGCGGAACACCCAACCCGCGCGATAGCTCCGATAAGGCTTCGGCAGCCGCTCGTAATGCTCGGCGACATAGCGGGCGAGCGGCGCCGTCAGGTCGTAGCGCAGCGACAGCCATTGCTCGTCGTCGTCCTGGAACGAGAACACGCCCTCGTTCGGCCGGTCCTGATCGGGCAGGAACTTGCCGAGCGCCTGGGTATATTCGACGAACGGCGTCTCCACCGGCTCGAAGCCGTAGAGCGCGTAGACCTCGCGAATCTTCGTCATCATCGCCTCGGCGGCGGCGATGTCGGCGGCGTCGCGGTCGGCGAAACCGCGTGGGCGGGCCGCCTCGACCTTTGAAATCTCGCTCATACCCAGACCCTGTTCAGAACATCCCGGCGCCGATGTTGATGGTCAGCGCCACGATGATCGTATTGAAGAAAAACGCGATGATGCTCTGGATCAGGCAGATCACCCGCGCGTCGCGCGTCGTCAGGTTGACGTCCGCCGTCGCGAAGGCGCAGCCGATGGTGAAGGACTGATAGCAGAATTCCGCCCAGCCGGGCGCCTTGCAATCGGCGAACTGGAAGCCGCCGCGTTGCTCGTCGCCGTCCGTGGCGTAGAATTGCGCGGCGTAATGCAGCGCGAACATCAGGTGAATAAAGGTCCAGCTCGACAGAATCGTCAGGCCGACCAGCGCCAAATGCAGCGCCTTGGCCGCGCCCTTCATGTCCTTGACCGGCCCAAGTTCCCAGACAATCGCCGCCACCGAAAACACCGCCGCGACGACGGCGATGGCGAGCAGCGCCGCCGGTTTCTCGTCCTCTTTCGCCGCGTGATCGCTCGGCGGCTCGTCGCTCAGCATCAACTGACAGATGAGCGCGATGAAGCCCCACGCGCCGGCGTTCCAGCCGATCAGCGCCCGCGTCGGCTCGCGCATCGGTTCATAGGCCAGCAGATAGGCGGCCACGCCGACGCCGACGCCGATAAGCAGACGCGGACGTCTCGCGACCGTATGGAAATAGGCGCTGCCGCGCCCCGGCGGCCGCAACCCAGCCATTTCCCACTCCGTGAATTCCCGCCTGCCCTTGCCAAAGACCGCCCAAGGGGTCAAGCCAAGCGCTCGTGGAGGCGTTTGATGGCGGACGACGACGAGGCGCTGCGGGCGCGGCTCGACAAACTCGGGACCGAGCTGAAATCGGCGCGCCGCCAGCCGCCGGCTCCGGCCCCGATGTCGCCCGGCGACCGCTCAGCGGGCGCGGCCTGGTCGATGGCGTCGAAATTGGGCAGCGAATTCATTGGCTCGATCCTCGTCGGCACGGCCATCGGGTGGGGGCTGGACCGGCTGCTGCACACCAAGCCGGCGTTCATCATAATTTTCTTTCTCGTCGGCGTCGTCGCCGGCGTCTGGGGCGTCATCCGCAGCGCCCGGCCGAAAGAACGACAATAACATTCGAGAAATGGCGCTTGCCGGGCGCGAGGGCTTTGGATAGAGACGTGCCGCGCGTCGCTCGGGGCAAACGGACGCGCCAAGGATAGGGGTTTTTCAGCGTGGCTGATGCGGGACCGGCAATCAATCCGATTGAGCAATTCGCGCTGGCCCGTCACCTGCGCATCATCGTCGGCAATTTCGACGTCTCGATCACCACCTCGACGATCTTCATGGCCCTCATCGCCATCGTCGCGCTGTGGCTGATGTCGATGACGGCCAAGGGCACGCCCGGCGTGCCGGGCCGGCTGCAATCGCTCGGCGAAATGGCCTATGAATTCGTCGAAGGCATGGTGCGCTCATCGGCCGGCGACGAAGGCATGAAGTTCTTCCCGCTGGTGTTCACCATCTTCATCTTCGTGACGCTCGCCAATCTCATCGGCTTCTTCCCCTATTCGTTCACGGTGACGAGCCACATCATCATCACGGCGGCGCTGGCGCTGCTGGTGTTCTTCACCGTGACGATTTACGGGATCTGGCGGCACGGGCTGCATTTCTTCAAACTGTTCGTGCCCGACGGCGTGCCGATCTACATTCTGCCGCTCGTCGTGGCGATCGAGGTGTTCTCTTACTTCGTCCGCCCGGTCAGCCATTCCGTCCGTCTTTTCGCCAATATGCTGGCCGGCCACATTACGCTTTATGTGTTCGGCTCCTTCGTGGCGATGCTGCTCGGCGCGAGCGCGGCGGTGAAATTGGTGGCGGTGCTGCCCTTCGCGATGACGATCGGCCTCGACGCTCTCGAATTGCTTGTTGTGTTCTTGCAGGCCTATGTGTTCGCCATGCTGACCTGCATGTATCTCAACGACGCGCTTCACCCCGGTCACTGACCGGATCTATCCCTCTCAACGCAAGACATCCCAACAGGAGATAATTATGGAGCCGCATGAACTCGCCAACGCCGCCAAGTACATCGGCGCTGGCCTCGCCGCGATCGGCACGGGCGCGGCCGGCATCGGCGTCGGCACCCTGTTCGGCCAGTTCCTCAACGGCGCGCTGCGCAATCCGTCGGCCGTCGAGGGCCAGTTCGGCCGCCTGATCTTCGGCTTCGCGGTGACGGAAGCGCTCGGCATCTTCGCGCTGCTGATCTCGTTCCTGCTGCTGTTCGCCGTTTAAGGCGCAGCGCCAAACCCCGGCGGCGCGCCTTTAGCGCCGCTCTCCGCCCCAAGACCGACAGCCGAGGCGCCCCAAGGCGATGGCCACCCAAGCGCAACAATCGACCCAGGCGGAGGTCGGCCAAGAGGCCGGCCATACCGCGTTTCCCCCGTTCGACGCCAGCACGTTCCCCTCGCAACTGCTGTGGTTCGCGGTGATCTTCGGGGTGATGTATTATTATCTGTCGAAGCGCTTCCTGCCGGCGGTCGGCGGCGTGATCGAGTCGCGACGCGGACGCATCGCCAAGGATATCGACGAGGCGACGGCGATGCAGGCCAAGGCGGACGCCGCCGTGGTCGAGCACGAGAAGGCGCTCGCCAAGGCGCGCGCCGACGCGCAAGCGACCGCTCAGGCCGCGCGCGACAGAATCGCCGCCGAGACCGACGGCAAGCGCAAGGCGCTGGAAGATCAGCTCAACGCCCGGCTGGCGGAGGCCGAGCAGCGCATATCCGCCAATCGCGTCGCGGCGATGGGCAATGTGAAGGCGATAGCCGCCGACGCCACCGGCGCCATCGTTCAACGGCTGATCGGCCGCGCGCCGAAGGCTGCTGAAGTGGCCAAGGCCGTCGACGCCTCCGCAGGCGCCTGAGGAGGACGAAATGGAAGCTGAATTTTTCGTTCTCTTAGGGTTTCTCGTCTTCGTCTACGTGCTCTACCATTTCGGCGCCCACAAAATTGTGCTGAACGGGCTCGACGCGCGGGGCAAGGCGATCGCCGACGAACTGGCGCAAGCCGCCAAGCTGCGCCAGGAGGCGCAGGCGCTGCTCGCGAGCTTCGATCGGAAGCGCGCCGAGGCTGAGGCGCAGGCGACCGCGATCATCGCCGAAGCTCAGGCTCAGGCCGAGCAACTCGCCCGGGACGCCGCCGTGCGCATGGAGGAGTTCGTCGCCCGCCGCACAAGGCAGGCGGAATCGAAGATCGCCTTCGCCGAAGCGCAGGCGACCGCCGACGTGCGCGCCGCCGCCGCCGACCACGCCGCCCGCGCCGCCGAGATCCTGCTGCGCGAGCAGGCTAAGGGCGCGGTCGGCGCGGATTTGGTGACCAAGGAGATCGGCGCGCTCAAGGCCCGCCTAAACTGAGCTGTGGCGCCCGCGCCGCGGCTGCCAGAAATCGCGCCGCGCCCGGCTTGACCGGCGCGGCGCTTACTCGTCTGATGCAGGCGGCAGAATCGGTTGGAAGGGGTTCACATGAGGCGAGCGCTTATGGTTTTGGCTCTGCTCTGCCTTTCGGCGGCGGCCAGGGCCGACAGCGAATACGCCGTTCCCGCCGAGCAGCGCTTCTCGCGCTATTACGGCAACGTCTATGAATGCGACGCGGGCGCGGTGCTCGGACGCATCCAGGGCGTGTTCCGCACCACGCAGAACGCCTATTGGGGCCACGATCTGCAGATCGAGTCCTTCGACCGCGTGCGAGAGATCAGCTATCGCGGTAACGGCGCCGAATATATCCCGCGTCGTTACTGCATCGCGCGCGGCCATTTCAACGACAACAGCATGCATACGGTCATCTACGACATCGAAGAGGCCCAGGGCATCATCGGGATCGGCGACGGCGTCGAATGGTGCGTCGTCGGCCTCGACCGGTTGTTCGCCTTTTCCCCGGCGTGCAGCACGCTGAGGCCCTTCGCCGAGCGTTTCCTCGGCTCGGCGGCTCTGGTCGAGAAATATTGATGGGGCCGCGCGCCGTCGTGCTTGCGGCGGCGCTTTGGCTCGTTGCGGCGGCGAGGGCGCTCGCCGGCCCAACGCCGGCCGATCTCGTCGCCACCGCCCCCTTCGATTATTACGTCCTGACGCTCTCGTGGTCGCCGGGGTTCTGCGACACCGGCGGCGCGCGCAGATCGCCGCAGCAATGCGATGTCGGCGCCGGCGCCGGCTTCGTCACCCACGGCCTCTGGCCCGATAGCGCGAGCGGTCGCGACCCCAGCGCCTGCGGCCTCGGCCCCAGCTATGTACCTTCGACGGCGCTGGCGCTTGGCCAGCGCATCTATCCCAGTCGCGGGCTCGCCCTGCACGAATGGCGCGAACACGGGACCTGCACGGGCCTAGACGCCGCGCATTATTTCCGCGCGGTGCAATATGCGCGCGACGAGTTTACGATTCCCCCAGCCTTCGCGCATCCGAGCGCGCGCTTCTCGATCTCCCCCGGCGGGATCCTGCGACAATTCGCCGCCGCCAACGCCAATCTCACCCCCGCGAGCATCGCGGTTACCTGCGAGCGCGGCGAACTCATCGACGTGCGCTTCTGCCTGACGCCGGATCTGCGCGCCTTCGCCCGCTGCCCGAAAGTCGCGCGCCGCACCTGCCGCGACGATTCGATCACCGTCTCGCCGGTCCGATGAATTATCGTCACGGTTTCCACGCCGGCAATTTCGCCGACGTGTTCAAGCATGTGCTGCTGAGCCGGGCGCTCGCCTATCTCATCCAGAAGCCGGCGCCGCTGCGATTCATCGACACCCACGCCGGCGCCGGGCGCTACGATCTCGACGACGACGCCGCCCGCCGCTCGCCGGAATGGCGGGACGGGATCGCGCGGCTGCTGAAGGCCAAGCCGCCGGCGCCGATCGCCGACCTGCTCGCGCCCTATCTGGCGGCGGTGGGCCAATTCGATCCCGAGACCGGCCGGCCGCTCTCCTATCCCGGCTCGCCCGCGATCGCGCAGCAAATGTTGCGCTCCGCCGACCGCATCGCGCTCTGCGAAGCGCATCCCAAGGAGCACGAGCGGCTGATGGAGGCGCTGGGGCGCGACCGCCGCCTTCGCATCTCCAGCGCCGACGGCTACATGAGCCTCAACGCCTATCTGCCGCCACCGGAGCGGCGCGGCCTCGTGCTGATCGACCCGCCTTACGAGGCGCCGGACGAGGCGGCCCTAGTCACGGCGGCGCTCGCCAAGGCGCTCGGCAAATGGCC
>JAJYDD010000186.1 GCA_021777795.1 Pseudomonadota bacterium
GAGACGCAGGGTGAGGACGGCCAGAGGGGTCCGTAATTCATGCGCGGCGTCGGCGACGAAGCGCTGTTCGGTCGTGTAGGCGTCGGCGAGCCGGTCGAGAGCGCCGTTTACGGCCTCGACGAGGGGGCGGATTTCGGCGGGAAGCCGGCGCAGAGATAGACGGACGTTGGGGTTGGAGGCGTCGATCGCCACGGCGTCGCGCGATGCGGCATCGAGATGACGCAGGCTCCAGCGGCTGATCGTCCCGATCAGTGCAACCGCGCAAAGACCGATGAGCAAGAAAGTCGAGATGTCCTGATAGGGCTCGCGCAGCAAAAGCAGACCGAAGGGTCGCGACCGCGCCAGATGCTCTTCTAATGGCCGCAGCGCCATAGCGCCTCCGAGGCCAAGGACGAACACGAGGAGCATGGAAACGGCAAGCCGGCCGCGCAGACTTTCGAGCCATGTCCTCATGTCGCGACGCCGAGCTTTAGGCGATAGCCGATCCCGCGCGCGACCTCGACGCCGACGAGCGAACCGGCGGCGACGAGCTTGCGACGCAAGCGCGAGACCGATGCCTCCAGAGCATTGGCGCTGACCTCGTCGTCGAACCCGTAAAGGCGCTCTTCGAGAACGTCCCTCACCACCACGCGCCCCTCAGCGAGTAATAGTTCTTCAAGCAGGCAAGCCTCGCGACGCGCGAGTTCCAGCGATCGCTCCGCGACCGCTGCGCTACGCGCGCCGGGGTCGAAGGTCAGATCGCCAAAACGGAAAAGAGCCGCGGATCGCGGACCAGGCCGACGCAGCACCGCCCGCAAGCGGGCCTCAAGCTCGGCAAGGTCGAACGGCTTGAGGATGTAATCGTCGGCGCCCGCGTCAAGTCCGCCGACGCGCGCTTCGATGCTGTCGCGCGCCGTCAAGATCAACGCCGGAACATGCGGTTGACGCTCAGTGCGAAGCCGACGCAGCACATCCATACCGTCCATGTCTGGCAATCCGAGGTCGAGGATGACGGCGTCGTAGACTGCTACCCGAATCGCTGCCAGCGCCTCGTCCCCGCTCGGCGCCATGTCGACGGCAAACCCTCGCTTTCGCAGATGGTCGCAGATCAGGCCGCGCATTGTTGGATGGTCCTCGACCAGAAGCACTCTCATCTCCGCTTCTCTCCCTCCATCAGGCGATCGAAGCGCCCGCTCGGACTATGTCGCGACGAAGATCTCCCGAGTCAGGGCCAGCGATCGGTCTCCCATTTCGTGGTCATGGCTCGACCCTAAGCTCGTCCTTGTCCTCGTCGCCCGGATGTTTCACTCGGCCCAGGAAGAGACCGCCGCCAGCAATAAATGCCTATTGTTCGGCCGCGCCGAGATGCTCACGTCGCCAGGTGAAGTTCGTCCAGTCCGGCCTTTGCCAGTTCCAGACCAGGACGAATAGCGGCGCCTCCTATCGATCATATTAGGCCAAAAAGGCAATCGGCAGAAGGCCATTCGTTCGATCCAGCGCGGGCGCGGAGGGAATCCGTCACACGCGTCCAATCTAGCGCACGATCCTCGTCAGCGGCGGGCGCCATCAGAGTCGGCGCCCGCCGTCTCGCCGAGACCTTGGGTTCGCTATGGGCATTTTCGCTCGACTTCTACACCGGAGCGCCGTCGTAGGTCTGGCGCGGCGGCGTCTTTGGGTGGGCGAAGTCGTATTTCAACGATATCGACACTCTTTCGATGTTGATTCAATCGCGATAACGCCACGAGACGGGTCGGCTTGACGTGGCAGATCTTGTTGATGTGCGCCTTGGACGCTCGTCGGCCGCGAACCCTGCGTCGAGCTTTCCTGAGCCCTGAATCCCTATGCCCCTCCTCCAAACCGTCGTTGAAGAGATCGCCACGGAAATGCGCAGCAGGCTCGATCGGGGCGAAGTCGCCTCCTATATCCCGGAACTGGCGCGCGCAAACCCCGCCGCGTTTGGACTGGAGGTGATTGATGCGGATGGCGAGGTCGCGCTCGGGGGCGATGCGGAGACCGCATTCTCGATTCAGAGCGTCTCCAAAGTCTTCACCTTCACGCTCGCGCTCGGCATGGTCGGCGAGAGGCTGTGGAAGCGGGTGGGGCGGGAGCCCTCCGGCAGCCCTTTCAATTCGATTGTCCAACTCGAACGGGAGCGCGGCATTCCGCGTAACCCCTTCATCAACGCCGGCGCGATCGCAGTCACCGACGTCATTCTCTCCGGCCACCAGCCGCGCGAGGCGCTGGGCGAAATCTTGCGCTTTCTCAGATTCCTAGCGGATGACCCTGATATCCATATCGACAAGGCGGTCGCGGCCTCCGAGCAGCGCACGGGTTTTCGCAACATTGCGCTGGCCAACTACATGAAGTCCTATGGCGTCCTCGACAATCCCGTGGAGCACACGCTCGGCGTCTACTTCCACCATTGCGCCATCGCGATGTCATGCCGACAATTGGCGATGGCGGGGCGCTTTCTGGCCCATGGCGGCCGCAATCCGTCGACGGGCCTGTCGGTCGTGCCGCCGGGCCGGGCGCGGCGTATCAACGCGGTGATGCTGACGTGCGGCCATTACGACGGCTCCGGAGAATTCGCGTACCGCGTGGGCTTACCGGGCAAGAGCGGCGTCGGCGGCGGCATTCTGGCGATCGCGCCCGGCAGGGCCTCCATTGCGGCGTGGTCGCCGGGGCTCGACGCCTCGGGCAATTCGCATCTTGGCCGCATCGCGCTCGAGGCGCTGACAAAGCGCATGGGTTGGTCGATCTTCGGCCCGTGAACGGACTGCCGTCTTTCGTGACGCCGGCAAGACCGGCGACACTCCCTGAAGGCGGCCCTCGCCAACGTCGCGGCGGCTATCAACGGCGTGGAGGGCGCGGGCACGGTCTACTTCGTCGGCCACTGGGGCGCAGAACTGGACGGCAGCCACGGCGGCGGCCCTCGTGGTCACGACGAACCGCTTCGGCACGGGGGGCAACGCCATGGCGACGATTTACACTCCGTCCTCGACGACCGGGGGCGCACGGGCGCATGCGATGCTGAGAGGCGGTGCGGACGTGAGCGCGGCCATTGATCTCCCTGCTTCGTCGGCAAGGAGCGCGCAGGCAGGTCCAAGCCAGCGGGCCGCTCCTCATCGGACGACGACGGCGCACCCGATGATAGGGTCGAACGCAAATTCCACCGATGCCGTGGGTTGCGCGTCCTGGCGCTTGCGCGCACGTGCAGGTTCGCCCACCGTCAACCGACTATGGCGTGTCGCGCTACCACGCTTCCGGGAAGATGGTCACCCGGTTTTCCATTCGGAGCGGACGTTTCGTCCGTTCTTCGCTCGCAAACTCGGTCTCGTTCGCAGAATCGTGGGGATCTTGCCTGAGTCTGGGCTTGATCGTTCGAGCGGTTCCCCGGCCACGTGAACGCTTCCCTTCATCATGGCTCTCCGGTCAAGGCGTCGTCCCGGTTGCATGGGTGTTTTCCTATGGCCGTCGGCCTGAGCCGAAACCCTGCGGTCTTACGAATTTTCCCCTGCCCTAAAGGGCATTCCTCGCGAGCGGTCGGCGGGCCGACCGACGCAAAATTCTTATCCCTTCGGGTGCTCCGCTGACGCTGCGCCCTCGGGCCGCCTTTGGCGCCGCGGTTCGTCTCCGTCCTTTCCGGCCATTCACGTCAAACCCATCGCAACGGGGCGCCGCCCCAACGATGGAGAGCAAAATGATGAACATCGCCGAATTCACGATCCTCGGCCGCGTCGGCAAGATCAAGCCCTTCGACGGCAAGACCAACGTGACGATCTGCGCCAACTACAGCTTCCGCAACCGTGAGGGCGAGCGCGACAGCGCCGCGCACTGGAACGAGGTGACCATCTTCGCGGATGCGACGCGCGACTACATCGCCAAATACGCCAAGGAGGGCGACCTGGTCATCGCGCGGGGTCGGATCAAGCAGACGAGCTTCACCCGCAACGGCTCGACGGTCTACGGCGTCGACCTCCTCGCCGACGAGTTCTCGATCCTCGCCCCGAAGGCGGACCGAGCCGCGACGACTCCGGCCGAAGCCGAGGCTCCGAAGGCCAGGAGCAAAGCCCGAGCCAAGTGACAGCCCCGGGGCGGCGCGAGCCGCCCCTTCTCAAAGACCCAGAGCCGCAGACGTTGCGGCTCCGTCGTTAGCGAAACGCGGCGCGGCCAAGCAGCGCGCGTATTTTACGTGCGGTGCGCCAGAAGGTGATCAGGGGGCTGCGATTGATTCCGGCGCCGGGAACTGCCCACCCATAACGCTCGCGCTGTCAGCATCGGCGGGTTGGAGGCGGGAAATAACGCTTGGCGGCGCGCCTTGTCTGCGGCGCACCTCGTCTTGCGGGAAGCCGGCCGACGGCCGATAAGATGTCCTCGCACGCCTGCGGCTCAATTTTGCCGGAAGCCGTCGCAAAAATGTCGCCGATCGCCCTCGCGCTACGGGCGCATCGCCGAAGCGGATGTTCGAAAATCGACGCCCAGATTCACCGTAGGGCGCACCAGGGATTTTACCAACCCGATGCCTCACAATCGACTTCGCGGCGCCGACCAGATTTGCTGCGGATGATGGCGCGCGATTTGACGAGCTTTCTGCGATAACGCGATAGCAGGAACAGTTGGGGCAACGGTACGCATCATTAGGAACCGAACAGGAACGACCTCGCTGCGCCCGATGCTCGATATCAAAAGACGGCGGCGGCTGCTTCATAGGCCGGCTCGATTCCAGACTGGGGAGACTTAAGATGATGAATGGTTCCGGTATGGGCGTCGGCATGTGGGGGATGGGGTTGATCTGGCTCCTGGTGCTGGCCGTTCTCGTCCTCGCCATCGCCGCGCTCATCAAATATCTGCGCGACTGAATTCAGCCATCCGCTTGACTTTGACGCGGTCAGGCGCGAACGTCGTGACGCAATGCTTCGCAGGATCGTCACGCAGATTTTACGTATGGTGCTCGCTATCTCCCTGGTGGCGGGGTTAAGCACGTCTGCCGTTTCGATGGGTGGCGGGTTGCCGACCAAGCCGGCGATGGCGGGTATGACGGCGATGTCCTCCGATATGGGCGGCTCGTCTCATCGCAATTGCGGCGACTGTCCCACAAAAGCAGGGGACGCGGCAAAGGCTATGGTCTGCGGCTCGCTCTGCTCGGCGCCGGTTATGGCGATGTCGCCTGCCATCGCGCCTGTTGCGCTTGTTGAAATTCGCGGATCGTTCGCGATCGTCGAATCGGGGCGTCGCGGCGCATTGTCGCCGCCCGATCCCTATCCTCCCAGACCTTTCAATATCGCTTGAATCGCTTCAGCCGCCTTCTGGGCGGCTGAGTGAAGCACGGCATGCGCTCCTCGCGACGCAAACGGCGGCCATCGGCTGCAATCCGACGCGACGGCTGGGGGCGCATTCCGATCCCCATGATATTTATGAAGGTTTGGAAAATGGACCCCCGTTCCATCGGCGCCATGTCGCGCCGGACGTTCCTCATTGGCGCGTCAACCGTCACGCTTGTCGCGTCTTTGCGCGCACGCGCCGACGCCAGCGAAATCCGCCTTGCGGCTGCGCCCGCAAAGGCTTCGCTTCTCGGCTCGAACCGGCCGCAAACCGGAGTTTGGGCGTATAATGGAGAAATACCCGGGCCGGCGCTGCGGTTGCGGCAAGGCGAGCCCGCCCGCATTGTCGTCGAAAACCGGCTCGCCGAAGAAACAACAGTGCATTGGCACGGCGTGCGCGTGCCCAATGCGATGGACGGCGTACCCGGCCTCACCCAGCCGCCAATCAAGCCCGGCGAGAGCTTCGCCTATGAATTCACGCCGCCCGACGCCGGGACGTTCTGGTATCACTCGCACGCCGACAGTCTCGTTCAACTGGGCCGCGGCCTGTCCGGCGCGATTATTGTCAAGGAGCGGGAACCGGTCGCGGTCGATCGCGACCTCCTCTGGCTTGTCTCGGATTGGCGGCTGACCGAGGACGGGGAGATCGCCGCGGGCTTTGGCGGCATGATGGACGCCGGCATGTCCGGGCGCGTCGGCAACGTGGTGACCGTCAATGGCGCCGTCGCGATGGAGGCGCCTGTCAGGGCGGGCGAGCGCATCCGACTGCGCCTCGTCAACGCCGCGCTCGCCCGCATCATGGCGCTGCGCTTTGACGGCCATAGCCCTGTGGTTGTTTCCCTGGACGGCCAGCCTTGCGAGCCGCACGCGCCGGAAGGCGGGCGCGTGCTGCTGGGGCCTGCGATGCGCGCCGACCTCGTGCTCGACATGCACGGTGACCCGGGGCGGCGCTATGACGTCATCGACGACTTCTACGATGGCCTCTCGTATCGGCTGGCGCGGTTCGCCTACGGCGAAAAGCCGTCGTCACGCGATCATGCGAGCGATGCGCCGCTCGTCTTGCCGCGTAATCCGCTGCCCGAGCCAGATCTTGCGACGGCCGAACGCCACGACCTCGCGCTCCAGGGCGGAATGATGGGCGGCGGCGCCCTGGCCGGCATGGGGGGAATGAAGGGCGGGATGAACGGCATGATGGGTGGGATGATGGGCGGCATGGGGATGATGGGCGGCGCACGCAACGCCGCTGTGTGGGCCATCAACGGCCAATCCATGACCGGCGACGGCGCTGCGGAGATGAAGCCCAGCCTTACGTTCGGCCGCGGCCGGAGCGTCGTACTGACCCTGCGAAATCAGACCGCCTGGTGGCATCCGATGCATCTCCACGGCCACAGTTTTCGCGTGCTGACCCGAAACGGCGCCGCCACGCCGCATCGCCAATGGCGGGACACCGTGCTCATGGCCCCGAAGGACGTCGTCGAGATCGCCTTCGTCGCCGACAATCCCGGCGATTGGATGCTGCATTGCCATGTGATGGACCATCAAATGACCGGCTTGATGACTGTGCTGCGCGTATCCTGAAACCCCTCTCGACTTGCAATGGAGAAAGACATGACCCGTACTATCCGTTTGGTGAGCCTCTTTGCGCTGTTGTCTTTTTCGGGCCCGACGCTGGCGGCCCCGATTCACGCGGTGCTCTACAAGAACCCGCAATGCAGTTGCTGCGAGGCTTACGCCGCCTACATGCGCGAAAATGGTTTCGACATCGAGATCAAGCCGACCAACGATCTTGCTCGAATCAGCCAGAAGGCCGGCGTTCCTGAGCAGTTGGAAGGCTGCCATACGATGTTCGTCGACGGATATGTCGTCGATGGGCTCGTGCCGGCGGACGTGGTCAAGAAACTGCTGACGGAGCGCCCGGCGATCGCGGGAGTCACGCTGCCCGGTATGCCCATCGGCGCGCCCGGCATGCCGGGCGCGAAGTCAGCGCCGCTGACGATCTTCGCCGTGGCCAAGGATGGCGCGCCGCCAACCGTCTATGCGACGGAGTGAACGTCGGACGCGGAGATCGTCGTCATGACCGAGAGCCTCACTCCGAGCGAGGCGTCGCAAGCGCCGGGATCCGCCTCCCGGCGCCGGCTGCTGTATCTGGCGCCACTGGCGGCTTTTGGCGGCATGACGGCGCTCCTGGCCGCGCGCCTTGGCGGCGGCGATCCGAGCCGAATTCCCTCGAACCTGATCGGCAGCCCGGTTCCGGGATTCAAATTGCCGCCGGTCCAAGGCTATTCTCTGGGCCTCTCCAGCGACGATCTCGTCGGCGAGGTTTCGCTCGTCAATGTCTTCGCCTCGTGGTGCGTCGCGTGTCGGGCCGAGCATCCGGTGC
The DNA here is from genome assembly GCA_021777795.1 of Pseudomonadota bacterium. Taxonomy (GTDB): domain Bacteria; phylum Pseudomonadota; class Alphaproteobacteria; order Rhizobiales; family Beijerinckiaceae; genus Roseiarcus. Next base: position 7,681 of record JAJYDD010000186.1, read on the forward strand.
TCATGCGGCTCGCTGCGGAGGGGGCAGTGACCCTTCACGGGCTCAATTACAAGGATCGGCCCGAAGACGCGGCGCGCTGGTTGAACG